>CAMVIN010000084.1 GCA_947167565.1 uncultured Clostridia bacterium
ATATCCCCCTTATTCTACTGCGTGAAGATTTTTCAGAGAAATATCCATAATCGGTGCAGAGTGTGTCAAAGCACCGCTGGAAATAAAATCAACTCCCAGTTCCTTTAGCCCTGCCACGTTTTCTTTTGTGACATTGCCGGAACACTCAGTCTGCGCCCTTTTGTCAATAATAGTAATCGCCTCACGCATCATATCCGGCGTCATATTATCGAGCATAATAATATCCGCTCCCGCTTCGACTGCCTCGCGAACCATATCGAGATTCTCAACCTCAACTTCAATCTTACGTACAAACGGCGCATATTCTTTCGCCATCCCCCCTCCTTTTGCCACCCTCCCTCCCGCACCGATGTGATTATCCTTTAGGAGAACACCGTCTGACAGATTGTAGCGGTGATTGCAGCCACCGCCCACTTTGACGGCATATTTTTCAAAAATCCTCATATTCGGCGTTGTCTTTCTTGTATCCAAAAGTTTCGTCTTAGAGTCCCCGAGCAGTTTTACAATATCATTGGTATAGGTCGCAATTCCACTCATTCTCTGTAAATAATTCAGTGCTGTTCTCTCACCGCTGAGAAGTACGCGAATGTCCCCCCGCACTGTTGCCATAAGTTCTCCGCTCTTTACCTCATCGCCATCCTTACAATAGAATTCTACTTCTGTCTCCTTGTCCAGCAGAGTGAATACTCTCTCAAATACCGAAAGTCCTGCAATAATTCCATCCTGCTTGCATATAAGCTGAACCTCACCTTTTTTTGCCTCTGGCATAACAGCATTTGTCGTAATATCCTCACTTGTTATATCCTCAGCGAGTGCTCCAAGTATTAATTGATCTGCATTTAAAAGCATGGTTATTTCATTCATTGTTTTCCCTCATTTCTGCGCTTTTTTTGCGCTCATTTTTTTCTCTCTCAATCTCTTCTAACACTTCTTCCCGGTACGTCTTCTTAATCTTCTCTGCATCCCTGTATACTCCAACATCCGGCAATGTTACCGGCTCTTTCAATTTCTCATAGTCCCCGGTCATATGCTCTGCTGAGCGCTCCGCAAAAACAAGACTTTCCAAAAGAGAATTGCTCGCCAGCCGGTTGCGTCCGTGAACCCCATTACAGCTTGTCTCCCCAATTGCGTATAGATGCGCCATAGAAGTAAGGCTGTTCTTGTCCACCCGAATCCCCCCCATAAAATAGTGCTGCGCCGGAACGACCGGAATGCACTCCTTCGTGCAGTCGTACCCTTCCTCCAGACATCTCTTATAAATATTAGGGAAATGCCCGATTATCTCTTCTCTCGGAATCGGTTCCATTGAGAGCCAGACATACGGCATATTGTCCTTTTCCATCTGTTTTCGAACTTCTCTTGTGAGAATATCTCTGGGAAGCAGTTCATCAACAAACCGCTCTTTGTTCTTGTTTAAAAGAATGGCTCCTTCTCCCCGCACGGACTCGGAAATCAGAAAACGCCTTCCCGGCTCCTTCGAATACAGGGTTGTGGGATGAATCTGAATATAGTCGAGATTTTCTACCTCGATGTGATGATTGAGTGCTATCGCCAGCGCATCTCCTGTAATATGGCGGAAATTGGTCGAATGACGATAGAGCCCCCCCAGACCGCCACAGGCAAGAACCGTGTAGTCTGCAGTCATTCGTTCAATCGAACCGTCTGCATTTTTCATCACAACGCCGTGGCAGACACCATCCTCTTCTATAATGTCCAGCATCATACAGTGTTCAATAATGGTAATGTTCTCCCTTTCTTTCACACGTTCTAAAAGCTTGCTTGTAATCTCTTTCCCTGTGACATCAGCATGAAACAGAATTCGGGGATGTGAGTGCCCCCCCTCCCTCGTATATAGAAATTCTTCTCCGCTCCGCTCAAATTCCACACCAAAAGCGACCAGTTCATCAATCACATGAGCCGATGAGCGAATCATAAGTTCCACGGATTCCTTTCGGTTCTCATAATGTCCTGCCCGCATAGTATCCTCATAATAACTCTCATAATCACTCTCATCTTTCAGCACACAGATTCCTCCCTGTGCCAGAAAAGAGTCACTCCGCTCTGCATCGTCCTTTGTAATAATTGTGATTTGCTTGTCTGTTGGAATTTTCAGCGCACAGAACAGTCCCGCTGCTCCGGTTCCAACAATCACAACATCTGTCTTTCTATTCATAATTCCTCCAATTTATTTGGCCATCTCAAGCATACGTTCCAATGGTGCATTTGCCCACTCTCTCACCTCGTCACTCACATGCACTTCATTCTCACCCGTCTCCATGACATGGATAATTTTTTCCAGTGAAATCTTTTTCATATTCGGACAGCACTGAGGTGCACCTGCCGTAAAAAAGGTCTTGTCCGGATTCTTGGTTTTCAACTCATATAGAACCCCCATCTCCGTTCCAACAATAAACTCTTTTTTATCAGAAGCAGTTGCGTAATCAATAATGCCCGATGTACTACCAATGTAGTCTGCCAATTCCAGAACTGCTGTTTTGCACTCCGGATGCACTAAAAACTCCGCATTCGGATGAGTTTCTTTCGCCGCCTTGACCTGCTCCGGTGTCACCGATGCGTGAACATGGCAGTAGCCATCATTGAAAATAAAATGCTTCTCCGGCACTTTGGATGCAACATACCGCCCCAGATTCTCATCCGGTATAAAAAAGATATGTTGATTCGGCAGTTTTTTCACAATCTTCATCGCATTTGATGAGGTCACACAAACATCGGAATGACATTTCAATTCTGCGGTCGAGTTGATATAGCAGACCACCGCAAGATCCTCATATTCCCTGCGAAGTTCCTCTATTCTCTCTATCTCCGCCATGTGTGCCATCGGACAGTCCGCTGTCTCATCCGGCATGAGAACCGTCTTCTCCGGATTCAGAATCTTCGCACTCTCGCCCATAAAAGAAACTCCACAGAAAACAATTGTGTCTGCGTCCACCTGCGTCGCCACCTTGCTCAGATAAAAAGAGTCCCCGATGTAGTCAGCAATCTCCTGAACTTCATCATGCACATAGTAGTGAGCCAGAATAACGGCGTTCTTCTCCTTTTTTAACTGCTCGATACGATTTTTTAATTCGTTCATTTCAACCTCATTTCCGCGTGAAATATTTACGCTGCTATGCTTTTCTGTAATAAATGTAATTTCATTAACTATACCATAAAACTTGACAGGTGACAAGACAGAAATTTTTTTCAAAAAAACACTTGACGAATCGTTATTTTTTTTGTATGATAGTAAAGGTTTCGCAATTAGCGAAAGGCGGCGTGTGGCTCAGTTTGGTAGAGCGCTTCGTTCGGGACGAAGAGGCCGTGGGTTCGAATCCCGTCACGCCGAGAAAAGAGAAATATCATACTTTGTATGGTATTTCTCTTTTTTTGGTGTGATATATTGATGAGAACCCCGAAAAAACGTAAGTTTTTTCTATGTGCCACCTGTGGCACATTTTCGAACTCCCGTCACGCCGAGAAAAATGTGAAAGAGTTCACATATGGGATACCATACAAAGTATGGTATCCCTCTTTTTTTGGTGTGATGTATTGATGAGACCCCCGAAAAACATAAGTTTTTTACAGCCCCTCTTATTCTTTCCGTTTTGCCTGCAGCACCTCTTCCAGCGTCTTCATCATCACTGCGACATCCAGTGGCTTAGCAATATGTGCATTCATACCAACTTCCTCTACCATTTTAATATCCTCACTAAATGCGTTCGCTGTCATAGCGATAATCGGAATTTTCGACAATACCAAATCTTCCAGAGACCGGATTTCTTTTGTGGCATCATAACCATTCATGATTGGCATCTGGATATCCATCAAAACTGCATCAAAATATCCCGGTTCCGATGCAGCGACCTTTTCTACCGCCTCTTTTCCATTCTCCGCCGTATCCAACGAAAATCCCGCCTCTTCTAAAATCATCTCGGCAATCTCTCTGTTAATTTCGTTATCTTCAACCAACAAGAGACGCATCTCACTAAAGTCAAGCGAAACACTCTTTTCATCCTCTTTTTCATCTTCTTTCTCGTCAATTAAATCTGCTCCGCTCTGAAGTTTTAACTTCAATTGAATAATAAACTCCGTACCAAGATCCGGTGCGGTGACAACATCAATGGTTCCCCCCATCAACTCTACGATACTCTTTGTGATTGCCATCCCCAGACCGGTTCCCTGAATACCGCTGACCGTACTGGTTCTCTCTCTCTCAAACTCATCAAAAACCCTTGCAGCAAACTCAGGACTCATACCAATCCCACTGTCCTCCACACGAAGTTCATACTTCCCGAATTCATCAGAGTCATCCTCAATCTGCCAGAGAGTGACGGAAATTGTCCCCTCCTCCGGTGTAAATTTATAGGAGTTACTAAGAAGATTCAGAAGCACTCTGTTAAGCCGATTTTTATCACAGAGAACCCTTCTGTTTCGAATTTGCGAACAGTCCACAAAAAATTCAATCTGTTTTTCCTCCATCTGCGTTGCAAACATGTCTTTTACTTCTCTCAATGTCTTCTTTAAGTCAACCTCAATCGGTTCTAAGTCCATTTTTCCACTCTCAATCCGGCTCATTTCCAGAACATCATTAATCAGTGCAAGTAAATGTTGACTGGATGCCTCAATTTTATTGAGATATTCCCGCACTTCCCCAAGAGTGTTCTCCTCTTTCTTTGCCAAATTTGTGTAACCAATAATGGCATTCATCGGCGTTCGTATGTCGTGAGACATATTAGACAGGAAAATGCTCTTCGCCTTACTGCTCTCCTCTGCCTTGAACTTTTCAACCTCCATCTGTTTTTCCCGCTTTGTTATCGTCGTATAAATACTGAACATAATCGCAAGACTGGCAATAATCAAAATCATCTGTATTAAACTGTTCCGCGTCAGAAGACGATCTGCACTTACCAACTGTTCTTCTAAGTAAACCTCTGTCTCTGCAATCTCATCCGGATTCTGATTTTCATTCTGCTGCTCATAATGCTGACTGATATTATCCACTACACTTTCTGTCATCTCATCTGTCGCCTGTTTGACCCACATAAGTGAGGTAAAGAAAATTAAGAATAAAAGACCAATCCACACAATTGTCGATTTCCCGTAACGCCCCTGTTCATCTTTTGCAAACATATAGCGAAAATAAACAAATCCCAAAATACTCCATGATGCCAGAATCAAATAGGACTCCGTTGCCATGGTTCCCGTCGAACTAGCCATAAAGTAAAAGAAGAAAATAACAGACATGACAAATCCGGCCAAGCCCGTAACCTCTATTTTTTTATTTCCCTCTCTCTTTGCCGAGGCAAAGGCCGCCGCTGAGGTGTAGGCATAGGCAATGGTAGCTCCGACCGTATTGACGTCTACAATCCAGCCGAGTGCCGTTCTGCCCAAAAATGGAATCGGCAGCGAAATCAGAACGAGAAATAATAATGCATTGTAAGGACTTCCATCCTCATTCACCCGACCAAACCATGACGGGAGAATTCCATCCTCTGACATCGTATAAATGAGGCGACTCGCAGCAATATAATTTCCTACAAGACCGGTTATGATTCCCGACGCCGCTGCCAGACCAAGAATCATCGTTCCACTATGTCCCATCACCTTATTTACCACAAAAAAAGCAGGCAGACCTTTCAAACCTTCCAAATTAGCAATGTCTTTTATATAGTCTGTCCAATCCGTATACCCATCCGGCAAAACCGAAACTGAAATCTTTGTCAACAAAATATACGAAAGCGCACCTGTAATGAGTGCCGCTATCATAATCCATATAATTTTCTTTGTTGAGAATTTAAACCCTGCTGCGGAATTGGAAACGGACTCAAATCCAACAAATGCCCACGGCGAAAGTGCCACAATAGTAAATATCTGCCTAATCGGGAGTTTCCCATTCGCTGAAAATGCCGGCATTACCTGTCCCCCACCGCTGACTCGCGACACCATAAAAAAACAAGTTACAATTCCACCAATCAAGAGCAGTGCAAGTATAATCTGAATCCACACAGCCAATTTCTTACCGTAAATACACACTAAACCGAATATCACAATGGCCGCCATCGTCAGCAATATCTCGCCCATGTAAATATCATATTCCAAAATCTGATAATGAAATCCAAACTGAAAGAGATTTCCAAATAAATATCTGCCTATCAACGTCAGCGCAGTAGCATTTGCCCAAATAATAGCAAGGTAAACAAGCACTAAAAACCATGCGCTCAAAAAACCATGGTCATAGCCAAAAGCTTGTATTGTATAGGTAAGCGTACCACCGGCACCCGGATATCGATTAATTAAATAGTGATAATTCATACCAATAATCAACATCACAATGGCACCAATCACAATGCCAATCGCCGTTCCCATAGGCCCCGCTGCCGGCAAAAATGTAGTTCCCGGCATAACAAATGCCCCCCACCCGACAGCGCAGCCAAAAGAGAGCGCCCACACTGACAACGGCGATAAATACCGTGTCAACTGATTGCTCTTTCCTCTGTTCATTCCATTTTCCTTCTCCATACTTTTCCTCTCCCAATACATAAAAAACAATAACGAATCGTTACAATTATTTTATCATATACGGGAGATTTTTCAATTCTTTTACCCTTTTCTCCATCACTTTTTCTGAATGCGATGAATTTGCGGACGAAGTGTAAGATTCGTCGCAACTAGTCCCTCTCTCTGCGAAAGAAAATATCGGATGGTATCCGCCACTTCTTCCGGCACAAGATAACTCTCTTCTTCCTCACCCTCGCAAAAATTCGCATGGCGATAGAGATTTGTCTTTGTCATATCCGGCTGAATATTGATAACCCTTACCCCATATTTTCTCGTCTCATCAAACAGGCTCTCCGAAAAACTTGACAATCCTGCTTTTGTCGCACCATAGGCACAGCCGTGAGGATTGCTTTTTCCCGCTGTCACAGAACTGATATTAATAATCGTTCCTCTCTGCTTTTTCAAATCCCGAAGAAACGTCTGCGTCAGTATCATCGGCACTTCCAGATTTGTCCGTACCATCTGCTGTATTTTTCTCGGATTTAACTCCTCATGCAGGCCATAATATCCCACGCCGGCATTATTTACCAACAAGGATATCTCGCCATGTTCCCTGATTTTTTTTACCGTCTCCAAAAGAAGTGCCGTGTCCAACAAATCACAGACCACCGGATAAAAATTTTCCGTGGCAGGCTGTTCCTTTCCCGCAATTTCACTGTTTGAAAAATCCCGCCCGATTCCATACACTTCATACCCCTCTTTGCAGAGCATTTTGCTGATTGCCTCTCCGATACCGGAGGATGCTCCCGTCACAATCGCTGTTTTACTCATTCCGTTGTCACCTCTTTTCTTTCACATTACCCATCAATTCTGCCAACGGAATATTTTTCGTCCCGGCACAAATTGTTCTAATTTTTCCGTCAAAAACTTTTCCATCTCATTCATGAGTGCCGTTGGATAGTGATAAAATCCCCCTGTATTTTCAAAAGGAAACTGAACCACCGCAGACTCCGGCAAAACTCTGCGCATTTTTTTCAAATAATCCTGCGAGATACGAAACGAGCCCACACTGACATCATAAAGTTGTTCCATGTCAACTGTTTCTGCTACCTGCTCTACGAAAGACTCATATTCCGACCGCCAATCCCTCACATAAATCATCGGATCAAAGCAAAGACGCACCGGGAATCCGGCCTCCATCGCCACCTTAACTCCACGCAGTCTTTCCTCCAGCGAGGCAGTCCTGTGCTCATACCGGTGGATTACCGTCTCCGGCGACAAGGTAAAGGCAAAAATAACATTTTCCTGCGGAGTGAATTTCCTCCACAAATCCGTCCGTCCACACTTTGTCCGGCATTCTATTTTCAACTCCGGCTCCTCACCGGCAAAATCTGTCCACTCTCTAACAAATCCGGTAATATTTTCAAGTGCCATCAAATCTGTATCATAAGAAATGCAGAGGTACACACCATGCTCTTTAAGGAGTCCTCTCACTTCTTTCAAAACATCCTCAAGATTCACAAAAATAACCATGTTTCCCGATGGATACATGCCTTTCAAATAACAATATTCGCAGTCATACAAACAGTTCATCGCACACGATGTATAATAAAAATGCTGTTCATCAAAATTCTGACAGACCGGTGAACCATGATACACAAAGGGCTCCCTTTTCTCCGCCAAAATCAAATTCTTACATTTATTTTGCAGAGAAATATTTTGTCTTTTCCGACAAAACAAATCTTTATAGTGATCAATTTCGACTATCTGTGCATTTTTAAATTGTTCTATGATTTTTGCCGTTCTCGGATGTGAACGCACAGCTTTTTCCACATAAATATGAGAGAAAGCTGAATTATAATAAGTTTTCCCTGAGCTGTTCAAATCTCTTTTTCCCCTCTCGTTTATCCCGACACGGGAGTTCTCCTGCCTCCCGCATTTTTTCAAGTTCTTTCCGATAATCGGTCCCTGCCAGCGACCAATAATGTATACACTGTAAAAACATTGCTTTCATCGTCTCTGAACAGCAAAATTCCTCTAAGATTTTCTCCTGTTCCTCCGTTCTCTCCCACCTATCAGCGACTATTTTGATGTATTCTCTCTGCCAGTTTTCCAACTTTTCCAAATAGGACAAGAAAACCGGTGCCGCCTTCTCCATCAACTCAGAAAATTTTTCTAATGAAACACTCCCATCTCCAAAATCTGTCACGGTTTTCAAAAAATACATCTGATGTGGTGCCAAAAAATGTGCCCCCGCAAAATAAATAGCGGCGGCCTCCATATCATGCAATATCACATCATCTCTACCCCTCATCGAACCTTCGTTGACTTCTCTGTTGCAACGCCCTGTATCTGCCCATATTTTTGTTCCCGTGACAACACAGGCCTCCGGCAGCTCTGATTTCACAAACAGATCCGGATAGTATGTGTGCTGTGAAACGGAGTCCACCAATTTATTGCAACAATAAACCACACCACATTTTTTATTCCTATCACCTGATAATTCCTCCGCACAGCTCCCCCAATTCACCAGCAAGTCCTCTTCACCGACACCAAAAAAAGCCAGACTGCTTCCAACCGCCGTTGCCGCAGAGAGCATACCTGTTCCTGACAAAATCAGCCGCACCTCTTTGTTTTCATAGACATCAAATCCACTTGTCTGCTGCCGTTTTTTTAATTGGAGCGCCCGTATCAATGGTTTTGCCTCCTGATACAGCGCTACAAACACATAAATCATACTTCTTCTTCCTCATTCTCTTCCATCGGCTCTTCTTCCTCGCCCTGCATTAATTCCTGATATCTCATTCTGTCTCTGTCACTGAACAGTTTTGCAAACCGGATATACAGCCAGAACATAATCGGAAGAAGAATCGATGATCCAATGCACATGCGGAAAAGTTCCGGTGCCTTCGGTGATGTAGTCAGCCCTGCAATCAATGTGACAATATATAATCCAATCAATAAAATCACACCAATCATCGCAACAATTCTCTGTCCTTTTGTATAAGAACTCTTTGGTTTATCCTGTTTCCTATCCATTTTATTCCTTCCTCTCAAAATTCAGCCACTCGTCTTTATCTGCACCGATTTTTTTCATATTGGCTTTTATCTCTTTTTCATAGCCGTTCTCCGACAGGCGGTAAAACCGCTCTTCTCTGACCTCATCCGGCAAATACTGCTGCCTCACATAGTGATGATCAAAATCATGCGCATACTGATAGCCGATTCCATGACCAAGTTTTGCGGCTCCCTTGTAATGTGCATCCATAAGATAGGATGGAATTCGATAATTCGGATGAGATTCTACATATGCTGTCGCCTCATCAATGGCCGTAATCGCCGAATTACTCTTCGGTGCACACGCCACATAAGTTGCCGCCTGAGCCAAAACAATCCGCGCCTCAGGCATCCCCAGCCGCTCTACCGCCTGTGCTGCGCTGACTGCGACAACAAGTGCCTGTGGATCAGCATTCGACACATCTTCTGCCGCACAAATCATAATACGCCTTGCGATAAAAGTGATGTCCTCCCCTGCATACAACATTCTCGCCAGATAATACACTGCCGCATCCGGGTCAGATCCGCGCATACTCTTGATAAAAGCCGAAATCGTATCGTAGTGATTGTCCCCTGTCTTATCATAGCGCAGAGTCCTCTTCTGAATACATTCCTGCGCCACTTGAAGCGTAATATGAATCTTTCCATCCTCGCTCCGCTCCGTCGTCAGAACTCCCAGTTCAATCGCATTCAGTGCCGTGCGCGCGTCACCGCCACTCACATCCGCAAGAAATTCCAAGGCATCCTCATCGATGTCAGCCCGGTAACTCCCCAGACCTCTCTCTTCATCGTTGACTGCACGCAAAATCAGTTCGCGGATATTTCCCCTGTCAAGAGGCTTCAACTCAAAAATAATTGAGCGGGAAATCAGCGCGCCATTCACCTCGAAAAACGGATTTTCCGTCGTCGCTCCAATCAGCACTACTGTCCCATCCTCTACAAAAGGAAGAAGATAGTCCTGCTGCCCCTTATTAAAGCGATGAATCTCATCGATAAACAAAATCGTCTTCTTGCCATAGGCACCCATATTTTCTTTTGCCTTTGACACAACTTCTTCCATATCTTTCTTGCCCGCTGATGTGGCATTTATCTGCATAAAAGCGGCACTGGTCGTGTTTGCAATCACCTTTGCCAGTGTCGTCTTGCCCGTTCCCGGCGGTCCATAAAAAATAATCGAGCTGATCTTGTCCGCCTTAATCGCACGATATAAAAGCTTGTCCTTTCCGATAATGTGCTCCTGCCCCACCACTTCATCCAACGTCACCGGACGAAGTCTTGACGCCAAAGGAGACTCCTTCTCTTTATTCTGTTCTTCCATATAATCTAATAAATTCATATCTTTACCTTCTTCAACCAATCGGTACATATTCTCCGTCGGCAATCCCATAGATTTCCCTGTCATCACGCTCTAAAACAGCCCTTCCTGCTGTCTTCTCTGTAATCTCCTTCTCCACCGCCTCAATTCGCTCTTCCGGCACAAGAAGAATCATCTCAACATCCGAGCCATACTGCGTATCAAGTTCAAATAATTCATTGGCCCGCACCAGATACTGCAGTTTCCCAATATCATTGTAATCCGTGTGTATGTGCAATTTATGACCGGACATTTTCTCCATCAGCACGCAATTCTTAAGTCCCTCCTTGACTGCCGCCGAATATGCGCGAACCAGTCCTCCGGTTCCGAGCAGCGTGCCACCGAAATACCTTGTCACAACGACAACCACATTGTGAATCCCCTCGCCCGTGAGAACTTCTAACATCGGCCGCCCCGCCGTCCCCGACGGCTCGCCGTCATCACTGCTCCGTTCCGTCTCATTGTTCTCTCCGATGACATACGCAAAACAGTTGTGTCTGGCATCATAGTGCCTTTTCTTTATCTCATGAATCCGTTCCAACGCCTCCTCCTCTTCACTCACCGGAAAGAGATAAGCGATAAAACGCGATTTTTTCTCCACAATTTCCCCTTGTCCACCCTCAAATAAGACATATTGCTTTTCCATAGAATACCTCCACCGCCTATTTTACCAATTCTTCTTTCCCTTTTCAACTTTTTTTGATATAATGTATGATAAAGCCGAGGAAAAAGTAAAAAATTCATGCTCGCATGAAATTTTTTACTTTTCCGAGGCGAACAAACATGAGCTCGTAGCACGATAGTGCGGAGTGCGAATGTTTGTAGGATTGCGAAAGAGCGTCAGCTCGCAGCAATCCGTATCATACAGGATTACATCCTTTGGAGGTTTGTACACATGAACTTTAGCCGGAAAATTGTCGAGAAGCGGGCACACAAGCTCCACTCACCCGCCACACACAGAATATACAAATTACAATTAATCAGCATCCGAATTCTACTGGTTGCTCTTCTTTTTGCGGTTTGTTTTTGTGCAAGTGCCATTTACGGAGCCTTTCACAGCATGGTTGACACCGCTCCGGACACGGACTCCATCCAAATTGTTCCGCAGGGCTATGCAACAACCATTCTTGATACAGACGGCAACCGCATTCAAACACTAGTTGGGCGTGATGCCAACCGCGAATATATCACCTTAGACCAGATACCTGCAAATTTACAAAATGCATTTATTGCCATTGAAGACGAGCGTTTCTGGACTCACGAAGGTGTAGATCTTCGCGGCATTCTGCGCGCCTTTACCACAGGCATGTTAAATGGTGGCGAATTCCATCAAGGAGCAAGCACGCTCACCCAACAGTTATTAAAAAACCAAGTATTCGGTGGTGGCGAGGAAACCACTGTCTTTGACCGTTTCCGTCGAAAAGTACAGGAACAGTATCTCGCTGTGCAGATTGAAAAAAAATATGACAAACAGAAAATTCTTGAATACTATTTAAACACAATAAATCTTGGACAGAATACACTAGGAGTTCAGGCAGCCGCAAAGCGTTATTTCAACAAAAGCGCTTCCGAACTGTCTCTTTCCGAGTGCGCAGTTCTGGCCGGAATCACCCAAAATCCCACAGAGTACAATCCCATCTCGCACCCTGCCAAAAATAAGAGCAAGAAAATTACCATTCTCACTTATATGAAAGAACAGGGCTATATCACCACCGAAGAGTACAATGAAGCTGCCGAAGATCCGGTCTATGACCGCATTCAGAAAGTCAACAAAGATATGGAACCGAGTTCTACCATCACTTCATACTTCACGGATGCACTTATTGCGCAAGTCATTCAGGATTTAAAAGAAAAACTGGGATACACAGAAACTCAGGCTTACAATACTC
>CAMVIN010000085.1 GCA_947167565.1 uncultured Clostridia bacterium
GTATCTGTCCGACCGCATAGGTTCTCGCGCAGATTGCCTGTGCCCTCAATGCCTCATCGCTATATTCTGTCGGCATCTCACTCGGTACAACACTATAGAGATATTCCTCTAAAGACACCTCATTAATGACATTCAGATATTTCCCCTGCCGATCGATTTCTATGCTTCCCCGATAGGACGGTACCCCCTGCCTTCTCTTGAAATTTGTGAGCGTAATCCGCCCTCCGTCTTCTGCCGTGATAACACAAATCCCCTTCCATTCTTTCGCTGTAAAGGTAACAACTTCTCCTTTTTCATGATAGGTTGTCTCTTTATTACACAAAATCCGATAATTCTGATTGGAAGTCACGGCAACCTTTTTTACATCATACGATGTACCATTTTTTCCCTTTAACAGCACCCGGATTTTCTCAGGAACATCTTCCCTCAGAACAGCGGCACATATTTTTCCCTCTGCTGCAATGAACCTGATATCGGTCGCTCCGATTACAAGATCTGTTTTGTCTCCCTCCCTGACACTTTTATCCGCACCCACTTCATAAACAACAAAATTTTTATCCAGCGGGACCTCGCCGTAATCCTCGATTGTCACAGCAGTCTCCGTCATTTTTAGTAGTTTACCACTGATTTCTTCCGGTTTTTTCTTTATTTTCACAATTTTATTATGGCGCAGCAAAAGGTCGGCAACTCCCAAAATTGCCTGTCCGCTCACTGCTGACATGGTGTCATAAGATTTCTCCCTGTTATCCGAGATAATCTGCACTGTACTTCCGCTCACACTTGTTATGTATATATTGCTCAGTGTCATCTCCGATTTACTGATTCGCTCTTCCCGCCATGACTGAAATAGCCACAGCCCCATCATACAACTGCCAATCAACAAGAATAAAAATAAAACTCTGCCTGTCCTTCGCAAAATAAAACCCCCTTTGCATATAATATTCTATGCAAAGAGGGTAACATATATTCCAACTACCATTCAATTAATACAGCTCCCCAGGTGAGACCTCCGCCAAACCCGGATAATATAATTTTATCTCCACGCTCTAACAAGTCGTTCCGATTCAACTCATCAAGAAGAATAGGGATACTGGCTGATGACGTATTTCCATAACGATCAAGATTCATCGGAAATTTTCCCATACTAATCTTCAATCGCTTGGCAATGAGTTCTATAATTCTCTCATTTGCCTGATGCAGAATAAAATACTTAATATCCTCTGTATCAAGCTCTGTCTTCTTCAAAATCTGCTTGATGCAGCGAGGAACTGTGGTCACCGCAAACCGGAACACCGCCTGACCATCCATGTGTATGTAATCTTTCCTTCTCTTTGAGTGATGAAATGGATTCTGAATACCGCGTCCCTTGCAGGTAAGAACCTCTCCCTGTGAACCATCGGAACCGGTTACACTCGCCAGAAAGCCTCCGCTCTCTCCCTCTTCTTTGCGGACAATTGCGGCACCTGCGCCATCGCCAAACAGAATACAGGAACTCCGGTCTGACCAGTCCACCTCACGCGACAACGTTTCTGCCCCGGCAATCAAAATTGTCTTTGCCATGCCCATCTCAATATAGGCATATGCTGTATTAAGTGCAAATAAAAAACCAGAACAAGCTGCATTGATGTCAAAACACGTGGCACGACTTGCTCCTATGTTTCCCTGTACCGAACAGGATGTGCTGGGAACATACGTATCCGCCGATACCGTAGCCACGATTATCATATCCAGCTCCTCTGCATCAATATCCGCACTCTCAAGAGCCGCCTCTGCCGCCTGAGTTGCCATATATGTTGTTCCCTCTTTCCCGCCGGAAAGATGTCTCTCTTTAATTCCGGTTCTCTGCTGAATCCACTCATCATCTGTATCAACTATCGTAGACAAAAAATTGTTATCTGCTACATTCTTTGGCAGGTAACTTCCCGTTCCTATAATTCTGACAGCCATATTTATATTTACCTCCATTCGCGCCTGTTTATTGCGCATCAAAAAGTTTGAGCATACACATACAAACTTAAAAGTCACTATAAGAGTATAATGTATTTTGACCTCAATTGTCAATCATAGCAATCAAAACTACATCTTATGACAAACAGAACTATATACAGAACAAGCCTCCACCCGGACATCCACAGAGAAGATTTGCACACGCCAAATCACAGCAGATATTGCCGGTACCGCAGCTGTCTAAATTGCTCATGCCGCCACCATAAGAACCATATCCGCCGTATCCGCCGCGACCTCCACCGTATCCGCCGCCAAAAGGTGAACCGCCAAACATGGATGACATTCCCCCCTGTTGAACCTGGGCATAGTACTGACGATATTCCATATTTCCCGGATCCATATCTACTGCTCTCTTGGCATAATCCAGCGCTACCACATTATTTCCCAGCCCCAGATTGGCATACGAACTAAAATAGTACCATCTGGCACTCCGATTCGGGATGCCGTTCAACACGTTAATTGCCTCATTAAATTTTCTGGCACGGATATAATTGTAGGCAGCCATCAGGTGCTGATCTTCCTCCGACGCCTCCTGATTGCCGGCATAGCCATACCCGCCTGTATTCCCGCTCCCATACCCGCCATATCCTGTTGTCTTTCCTGAACGCTCCGCTACAATCTGATTGTACGCCTCCTGAACCTCCCGGAATTTGCCTTCTGCCCACTCCTTTTCACTCTCCTGCGTATAAGAATCCGGATGATATTTTCTACTCATCGAACGATATGCTTTTTTTACTTCTCTGTCAGTGGCACTTCTTTCAATGCCAAGTACCTGATAAGGATCTCTCATCTTTTTCCTCCCCTAACCTCTTTCTTTATGTGTGTTCTCACTCCCTCATACAAAATATTTCTCATTATCTCCAAATCCTGCTCACAGGGCAGTTTTTCAAATTCTATGATTGCCATGCGAAGTGTGCCATCGAGGACTTCCTGCATTCTCTCATCAAAGCCCTCTTCTTTGCTGTTTTCTAAAAACGGATTAAAGCATCCCTTTTTTCTGTCTTTTTCCACATCTTCGTATGCATCGAGCAAATAAATATATTTTCCAAGATAAAAACCAAAGGGTCGCAGTATATTCTGAAAACTGTCCTCTTTCCAGACAAACAACTCCTCCATCAATCTGCCGAACGGTCGGGCAATTACGTCCGGTTCCCTGCAATTTTCTTGTTCTATTTTCGCCAATTCTGACAGTGCATCTTCAATAACAGCCGCCTGCCTCGGATACCTCTCAATAACCTTTTTCTTTTTTCCCGAATATACTTTCATCCCGAGTAGTCCTCTGATTTTTTTCTCATCTTTCCAGTCATCCTCCAGATGGTCATACGTCAAAAGAATATTCATATCTGCGGCATATTCTGATATTTCATTGAATATCATACGATGCTTTCCCAATGGGTGAACGACACACCTTTTGTCCACTTGTACCGTGTGCGGCTCATACAGAGAGGAAAGCAAAAGAACAAGGAATGTCATGTCATAGGTCAATGTAATCTGCCCTGTAATACCATATTTTTCTTTCAGGCAATGACATAATCCACAGTAAAATCCGCGGTAACGCTCAAATTCCCTTATCTTTAATTCCGGCTTGTTTACAGTCACATATCCAAACATAAAAAGTCCCCTTATGTTCTTTTAATAAATTCAAAGCGGCATTTCGGACAGGTAATGGCAATTTTCCCTTTTCCCTTCGGAACCCGGATTGTCTGGTGACATTTCGGACAGCGGTATAATTTTTTCACGCTGTTGCGCTCCTGAAAGCGCAGTTTACAAAATTTAAAATAGTTCTTTACCGGATTCCACAGTTTCAAAAACTTTTGATTTTCCGCACTTCTCCGATAAATATTCCTCGAAAAGCAACGATAGATATAGAATACGACAATCAAAAGAGCCAGTGTGCTCAGCACTGTACCCACAATTGTCCGGCGCAAGAACAGATTCAATACAAAAATAATAAAATAGAGCGCAACCAAAAATCTGGAAAGTGCATCATTTCCTCCGTAGCGCCCATACATAAACTGACGAAATTTATCCATACAAACCAACCTCCCTTAATAAAAAAAGCAGTGCAATAAAATGCCGGTCTCTTACTCGGCTTTTTATCACACTACTATACATGATATTTGTGAAGATTTTATGACTTCTAACTCCTGTTCTGCTGTACTTTCATTTTCTGTTCCAGCCTTATCTTATCCGCAATGAGCGCAACAAACTCAGAATTGGTCGGCTTACCTTTTCCATTATTCACGGTATAGCCAAACAGTTCATCAATTGTATCCACTTTTCCTCTGCTCCACGCCACCTCAATCGCATGGCGAATCGCTCTCTCTACACGACTTGCCGTTGTCCCATGCTGTTTGGCAATTGATGGATAGAGAATTTTGGTAATGGAATCCAGCATTTCACTGTCATCTACTGACATAATGATGGCATCTCTCAAATATTGATATCCCTTTATATGTGCCGGAACACCGATTTCATGAATAATATTTGTGACATCGGATTCCAGATTATAACGTGATAATTCTTCATTTCTCTTGATTTCATCGGATGATGCGATAAACTTTGTGCGCACACCCGGCTTAAACCTCTGTACATGTCCGAGCAGCATATCGTGGTCAAACGGTTTCAATATGTAATATGCTGCGCCGGACTGAAAAGCACTCTCCATAATCTGTTCTCTCGCAATTCCGGACACCACGATAACTTCCGGCTGCTTTCCTTTTCCCTTTTCCTTGCGAAGACGCTCCAGTACTCCAAGACCATCCAGTTTTGGCATAATCAGATCCAAAAGTAATAAATCCGGCTCTGTCTCCCGAATCATTCCCAGTGTCTCCTGACCATCCTCTGCCTTTCCTACTACTTGAATTTCATCATCTTCCTGTAAAATGGATTCCATCATAGCCGCAATACGCGGATTGTCTTCTGCAATCAACACTTTAAGTCGCTCCATTTTTACATCCCCCTTAGTTTATACTTTTTTAATATTTTGACAACAATCATAGTATACATTCATAAAAACGTAAAATCAAGCATTTTTTACTATTTATTTTATTTTAATTTTACATTTATTTTATAAATATTTTATATTTCGAGTATATCTGACAAAGTGTGACACCGATTGACGGCGAACTACAGTTTTTGCGATTTGTACTATCTAATCTAAGAAGAAGGCGAAGAACCTCATCGGAATCAAACCCGGTAACGCTACGCGTTAAAGGTCCGATTCCGATGAGGTTCTTTCCCTTCTTCTTTTTTAGTTTACCGCACATCGCAAAAATGTAAGTTCTTTTCTGCTTATTAGAAAGTTTTTATTATCCTAGGTATTCTTTTAATAGAATGATTAGTTTTTTCGTAGGGTGCGCATGGAGTTTAATATGGCGATAACGGACACTCCCACATCGGCAAACACAGCCTCCCACATGTTTGCGATACCGAATGCTCCCAAAAGGAGCACGATTGCTTTTACTGCCAGTGCAAAGACAATATTCTCTTTCACGATGCGAAGTGTTTTTCTTGCAATTTTTACAATGGAAGATATTTTTCGAATATCATCATCCATCAAAACGATATCTGCCGCCTCAATTGCGGCATCCGAGCCGAGACTTCCCATCGCAATTCCCACGTCTGCTCTTGTGAGAACCGGGGCATCGTTGATTCCGTCACCGGCAAAAATAAGTTTTTCTCCGTCAGCCTGCTCTGACAATAACTTTTCCACCTGTTTTACTTTATCAATAGGAAGAAGTTCCGGATATACCGCATCGATTCCAACTTCTTCTGCCACATGTTCTGCCACTTCTCTGTGGTCACCGGTCAGCATGACACAATTTCCTACACCGACCTGTTTCATCTCGCAAATGGCCTCTGCTGCCCCCTCTTTGATTTCATCAGAAATCACTAATGTGCCGATAAACGCATTTGCCCGTGCAACATATACAATTGTTCCAACACTCTTGCATGGCGTATATGAGATCTTTTTCTCTGCCATCAACTTTTCATTTCCGATATACACAGGTATTTCATCCACCAAAACTGAAATTCCGTGACCGGCGATTTCTTCTGCCTTCGCTACCCGGGACATATCCAGATTTCTGGCATATGCCTCCCGGATTGACCCCGCAATCGGATGATTGGAATATCCCTCTCCAAGTGCTGCGACTTCTAACAGTTCCTCTTCACTCACATTCTCCGGCAAAATCTCTGTCACACGGAACTCGCCCTTTGTCAGCGTTCCTGTCTTGTCAAAAACAACTGTGGTCACCTCTGCAACTGCTTCCAGAAAATTGCTTCCCTTTACCAGTACACCAATTCTCGATGCCGAGCCGATTCCTCCAAAGAAACCGAGCGGCACAGAAATCACCAGAGCACACGGACAGGAAATCACCAGAAAAATACACGCTCTCTGAATCCAGTTCGCAAATCCGCCACCAAGAATTAACGGCGGAACAAACGCCAGAAGTACAGCCGCAATCGTGACAACCGGTGTATAATATTTTGCGAAACGGGTGATAAAATTCTCCACCCGTGCCTTCTTACTGCTCGCATTTTCCACCAGTTCCAGAATCTCCGCCACTGTTGAATCATCAAATTCTTTTGTTGTCCTTACTTTAATCGTACTGCTTCCATTGACACATCCACTATAGATTTCATCGCCCGGTACCGCCTTCCTCGGAACAGATTCTCCTGTGAGCGCCGCCGTGTCAATCAGCGATTCACCTTCTACTACAACGCCATCCAGCGGGATTCTCTCCCCCGGCTTAATGGTTATCGTTGTGCCGATTTCAACATCATCCGGATCCACCTGAACCAGTTCACCATTCTCTTCGACATTGGCATATTCCGGACAGATATCCATCATATCCGAAATCGACTGGCGTGACTTTCCAACCGCATAACTCTGAAACAATTCACCCACCTGATAAAAAAGCATAACCGCCACGGCTTCCGAATACTCCCCTACTCCGAATGCCCCGAAAGTCGCCAGCATCATCAGAAAGTTTTCATCAAACACATGACCATGGCTGATGTTTCTTGCCGCCTTCCATATAATATCATATCCGATAACCAGATAGGGAACAACGTAAATCGAAAATAAAATCCATGTATTCCACGTTTTCATTGCCCCCATGTGCTCTAACACCATAAGAGGACCATAAATTGCTGCCGAGACGATAATGCGAATCAGCACTTTTTTCTGCTTTTTGGTCATAAATCCTCCCCCTCCGCGGGTCCCTCCTTACGACAAATCAAACTAAAATTCTACAGTCAGGCTCAACCTTGGCACAAATCTTCACAGCCTCCTGTAAAATTTCATCAAAGCGCTCATCGTCTGCATCAAGCACCATTTTCTGTGTCATAAAGCTCACGCTTGCATCGTTGACACCGTCAATCTTCTTGATCGCCTCTTCCATCTTTGCCGCACAGTTCGCGCAGTCTAAATCCTGTAATTTGAATTTCTTTTTCATCGTCATCCGCCTCTCTTTCATTCTTTTATATGCTCAATCCCCTGAGCGATAATGGTACTCACATGACCATCTGCCAACGAGTAAAAAACAGATTTTCCCTCACGCCGGCTTCGGACCAGTTTATTCTGTTTCAATATTCTGAGCTGATGCGAAATCGCCGACTGTGTCATATTCAACTCTTCTGCCAAATCGCACACACAGACTTCCTGTGCAGAAAGTACAAATAAAATCCGTATTCTTGTGGAATCGCCAAACACTTTAAACAAATCCGCCAGTTCATATAATTCATCTTCCGACGGAAGTGCTTCATCCACAAGTTTCAGCAGATCTCTGTGAACCTCTTTGCAGTCACAAACATCTATTTCCTGTGCCAACATAAGAACCCTCCTTTTATCATATGAGCATTTGTTCATATGTTTATATTATCATGTATGTGTCAATGTGTCAAGTACAAAAATGCTATTGCCATCTAGCTATATCAATAATCCTGATTCCCTCATGCTGACTTTCCTCATGCTTTGTCCTTGCTATCAACAGTTTCGGATAAGCATCCTTAATGCATTTTTCAAAAAGTATCCATTGGATACCTCTGAGAAACATCCGGAATAGAATTGATGTCGCAAGCATATATTATAGAAAAAAACTGAGGTCATTATGAATATCAAATTAGAACGTGAAAAATTGATTCTTTTTACAAAAGTCGGGGCTATTGTCTTAAGTTCTATCGCCCTTCTCTCCGCCAGCCTCATCATGTACCCAAAGACATATGAAACCCTGAGTAGTTCTCTGATTAACGGAAAAGAACTCCCCATTTACTGCGTGGAAAAAGAGAAACCGCAGATTTCCATTTCATTTGATGCTGCGTGGGGAAACGATGATACATCAAAACTTCTTGAAATTTTAAAGAAACACAATGTGCGCGCCACTTTTTTCATGACCGGAGGCTGGATTGAAAAATATCCGGACGATGTCAAGGCGATTGCCGCTGCCGGTCACGATCTCGGCAATCACAGCGAGAATCACAAACATATGTCCCAGATTTCTGCCGAGGAATGTAAAGAGGAAATCATGAAACCTCACGAAAAAGTAAAGAAACTCACAGGAAAAGAGATGATTCTCTTCCGTCCACCCTATGGAGATTACAACGACACGCTGATTCGCACTCTTCAGGAGTGCAATTATTACCCGATTCAATGGGATGTAGACAGTCTGGACTGGAAGGATTATGACGCTTCAACCATCATCCAGCGGGTGGCAGAGAATAAACATCTCGGCAACGGCTCGATTATTCTCTGTCACAACGGCGGTAAGCACACCGCAGAGGCACTGGATGAACTGCTGACAAAACTCGAACAAAAGGGTTATGAACTGGTTCCTATCTCAGAATTGATACTGAAAGATAATTATGAGATAAACACCGAGGGAAGGCAGATTGCTAAAAACAGCCCATCCCGATAAAAAATACCAGCACATCATTATATGGCGCAGTCACACCTTTTCAGCCCCGAGTGTTTTCTTCTTTCTTCTTCCGATAATCAGAGCACCGAGAAAGCCCCCTACAATCAATCCGACACCGCCGCCCATAGCCAGCGAACCGCCTGAGAACACGGAGCCGGTCCCGGCTTCTTTTCCTGACTGTTCTGCCGTCTGTGCCCCGGACAACTGCCCAGCTGTCTTCTTCTCAGTTTTGAAAAACACCTTGATAACAGGCGGATCCTCCCGAAAGAGATAGTGCTTATTGTTCAGGTTAGTGGCTGCCTTGCTGCCGAACTCATGAATCCCGGTATTGTAGCCATCCGGAACTTTTTTGTCGTCTTTCTGATAAATCAGAGAATCGGCAAGAATCGGCGCACCATTCTCATACTTGACGGCATACAGCGCCAACCACTGCGTGCCGATGTCACCATTTAAATCACTGCTGTCGCCCATTGCTTCGTAGTTCTTCTTCGTAATCTTGCTGTCCCCTGTAGTCCGGTTGCATGACACAACTCTGTAATATGCGGTCTGATTCTTGATCATGATTTTCTCGCCCTTTTCATTGTAAGCTGTGATATCGGCCTCATCTACCATAATCTTCGGAATCGGGATATACTCTGTATCATAAAAATCCGCAGCCTCCAAAATTGTCATAACCGTAGAAGCGATTGTCATCAGTACCGTCACAACAGCAAAGCCGATTGATAACTTTCCTGCAATAGAACTTGTAAAATCACCCGTTTCTCCCTTCCACAATTCCTGCACTCGTATACCTACTTTTTTCTCAGCCTCCCGGCAGGCTTCCTCTGTCATATTCCCGAAGTTTTTGGTACGTATCATTTCTTTCAGTATATCGTGCTGCCTGCTCATGAGTATATAATTGTTCCAGATTTTAGGATATGGTATATTTTTTACTACAGTAGGTACCACCTTCATCGCCGCCTTTGCCACAAGAGATGAAACAACCGTAGCCGCAGCACAGCCGGCCGTTGACGCCCAGAGCGTAATCGTCAGTGCGCTTGGCTTATAACTGTTCGATGCTGCCTCTGAACTGTTTGCCTTCGCCCGGAGCGCATCACTGGTAAGCGCCACTCCCCCCTTCTCATAAATCTCTCTGTCCACATTCTCATAAACCGATACCACTTCCGAAGATTCAAACACCTCATTGAGATCCTTATAGGTACTCTTATCTGCCAGAGCAATTTGAAACAAGTCCGCAAACGATACAAAATCAAGACCGGCAATCTGTCCATCCGACAGGGAATCTACAATCGGATACAGATTTCGGATTCCCTTATCATCTGACACCTCATCATAGTCCTGCTTAAAAAATTCTAACAGCGTACTATCTTTATATTCCACAGATTCCAGGTAGGCACTTATCATCACCTTCTGCATATCCTGCAGCTGATCGGTCACAGCTTCATCTGCCCTGTTATAATCCTCCAATTCATCCTCAGAAGCTTTCCCAATATCGATATTCTCTACCGTCTCAACTAATTCCGATGTATCTTCAAAATCATCCACCAAGTCATCTGCCTTGTCCTGATAGTCCGCAATATCCTGCTGAAACGTCTTCCACTTCTTTAAAAGTGCCAGCGCCGTGTCATGATAACGTCTGTCCAAAGCCTTCAACACATCTTTGCGTGTAGTGAGGGACGAATCTTCGTCCTGAATCCGCTCTTCCAGATCTTCCGGTGTCGTCTTCCGAAAACGGTCTACCCATGTATCCTTCCCCGTATCCGTGGCCCTCGTGAGAAGCATCTCAATTGTCAATGTCGCCTTGCCATTTGCCTGCATCAGCAAGGTAAGAATGTCTGCATGATTCTTTTTCTCTTCATCGGACAGCTTATCATATTCCTTGTCTCCCATCTCATACTTTGTCTCATTCAAAAGAAGATCCCCCATTGGCTGTCCGCCGGTATCATCATCCGTCAACCGGTTAAGCATCCTTCTCATATAATCCGCACGAATATGATTTAACGATTTCTCAGGTTTTTTATAATTCTCCCGGTACTCATTCAGGGTAGAGAGAAACCGCTCCACAAAAGGCTTGATCTGGGATTCCATCTGCCGATCCATAAGCATATTATAATCCTCTATTGAGTATCCGCCGTTCATATTCATTACTGCCAGATCGGTGACAGCCTGTGACAGATCACCGGTTGTTTTGTAACCGAGATACACAATCTTGTCATTGGCTCCTCTCTTTAAGGCACTCTTCGAGCCGGCATCGACATTCAGATCCGCATAACTGCCCGAGTCATCCTTAAGTATCGTAAATCCCTCTGCCTCCAATTCTTTCTTGGCCTCATCAGCAGTCTCTCCCATACCAACCCGGAACTCGCTGACATAGCGGCCAACTCCCTCTTTCTCTTCACCGGATGCTGCACGTATGGTTGTTATCCTGACAAGAGGTGTCGTGACTGTGATAGTGAGAGCCAGCACTGTTGCCATAATTTTTTTCGCTAGCTTTATTATATCAGTTACCCCCATTCTTCTCAAATATAGATTCCTATAACATTCCTTCTATTATCTTATCACAAGTGGCGTGACAAAAGAGTGACAAAGTTTTGGGGGCATCACCTTTCGGCTTTTGAAAAACGTATCATGTTGCGGTTATAACCTGTTGTCACAAGGTATGCCTTTTCTTGATGTGCTCCCATAAGACCACTGAGTATAAATCCACTCAATCCCCTGACTTCGATATCAGGGTCAGTAAGATCAAATAATTCCCCTGCATCACGCTCTATGATAAGAACAGAATCTTTTTCAAAGAAAAGTGACAGTTCGAATAATATCGGTTTCTTCATCTGCCTGTTCTTTTCAAGGATAGTCATACCTGTCTCTTCCACGAAAAGTGCTGCACGACCGGCAGTTTTCTTTGAATAATTGTGCGACATCATACTTTCTTGTACTCGTTCCGACAACTCAGCCGCTGTCTCCGGTGTAAGCGTATCATCCATTACGATGATATCCGAATCCATATTTTTTAGAAGATAAGGGAAATTATCCTTTCCAAATTTCAAATAAACAAAACTATATGCACATATCAGTGTCAGAAGCGGTGGCAAAATGAATCCTGCCCACATTCCGTTTATCCCCAAAAAAGCCGACCCCAGCACCGGCAGGACAATATAAAGCACTCCGTTCTGCAGTACTGCAATACATGTTGCCATACGAATACGGTCAATGAGCATATAGTATGAGGTCGTCAGCGACACCACACTGCAAAATGTAAATCCAAGCGAAACAATCCTTACTGCCGAAATGGACGGTTCAAGCGCAACACCTTCTGTGATACCAAAAAGACCACAGAATCCTTTTGCAAATATACATATCAGCACAGTCGCACCAACCCCCTCAAGAACAGCTGCCTGAAAAGCAGATCTCATCAGCCTTTTGATCAGAACAT
>CAMVIN010000086.1 GCA_947167565.1 uncultured Clostridia bacterium
CGTTTTCGTCTTTCAGACAGTTCTTTACCATGACAAGGCTGCCCCGTTTATCATACACATTGGTACCGTGTACCTTTAAGAAAATATTAACTAAATTTAATAGTTTTGTAATGATACACGGTACCAATGTCTGATTTTTCCCTTCTTGGTCTTGAAATAGACCTTTTTGCCCTTGACCTTTACCTTGAGGCTGCTATTCAATTTAAATAACAGTGACTTATTTTTCTGTTTCTTTGCCACTGTGACAATCTCCTGCACCTTCTCCGGGAAGATATCATAAGAGATGTTTGTATTTTTCATTACCTTTTTGTAGGTAACGGTATTCTGATTCAATACATCGGTCTGTCCCACTTTCTTTGGATTACTTACCTTCGCCTTTGATTTTTTCAATTTTTTATCCGATAAGGCAATCGACAGACCAGATTTACCCCGTTTCAGCAATACGTCGGCTTTCTTATTTGCCTTCTTGGATACTTTGATTGACAGACTGGTGGCTTTGGTCTTATATTTGTTCTTGCCGGATTTCACCAGCGTTGTATTGATTTCTTTCCACTTGCCACCCTTTGAAATACTATCCAGTACTTTATAATGAACCGGCATGGAATAAGTGACTGCCGTGAAACTGCCATCGGTCATAGCAAACTGCTTGACAAACTTTTCTCTCTTTGTCGTAAGTTCTTCGGTTATGGAAGCCTTTACGGTTGCGGCATCCGCAACCGTCTCCTGCGATGAAAACAGGTCCGTGCCATAAAATGATGTAATGGTCATTGCACCCACCAGCAGGCTGCTCAATAAAAGTTTTCCGTATTTTCTGTTCTTGTTCATAAGTGCTCCTCTCTTTTTCCTTTTAATTTTTATTTTTTAATCCAAAAACCATTGACAGTACTTTAAAATAATCCTTCCTTATCGATAGCATTTTTTCAATCCCCTTGCTTTTGCATTAGATAGCCTAACTTTGTAATAATGCCTCACACTAAAAGGTCTTCAGACTTATATATTATTTTTTATATTTTCCAATCTCCCATTCTCCATCTCATACACCTCATCACACAGAATCTCGATATCTTCTTTATTATGGCTGGCAATTAGAATTGTCTTCCCCTGCTCCTTTAATTCCGAGAACAGAAGACGCATATCCTCCACACCCTTTTTATCCAGCCCGTTCATCGGCTCATCCAGAATCAACGTATCCGGATTTTCCATAATTGCCTGCGCAATCCCAAGGCGCTGGCGCATACCGAGAGAATATTTCCCCACTCTTTTTTTATCGTCCGGGTCGAGTCCGACTTTTTTCATCGTGTCAATTACATCTTTTCTTTTTATTTTATGATGAATGGCTGCCAGCTCACTCAAAGACTGTAGCCCTGACTGATTTTTCAAAAAACCGGGCGACTCAATAATAATTCCTATATTTGACGGAAAATCCACGTCCCTTCCCACTACTTCGTCGTTTACTGTGATGGTCCCACTGTCCGGCGTCATCAAGCCGCAGATCAACCGGAAAAGCACTGTCTTACCCGAGCCGTTTCTTCCAATAATCCCGGTAATTTTTCCAGTCTCAAAATTGGCTGATACGTCATGAATAACCGTTTCCTTTTTAAATTTTTTTGTCACATGTTCTAATTTTATCATAATAACCATTCACTGCATTTTTTGTACAGTCTCTCCTTCCCATATTTGTCATTCTTCCTTTTTTCAAATTCCAATCCCTTTTTAACGAATATCAGCCCTGTATAAATATTTTATCCCCACAGTTCCCAACAAGAAAATCAGCACTACAAAGTAACAGATAGCGGAAAGAAAACCTCTTCCCTGTGAGACATAAAAATTTTTTAACATCCCGACCGGTGAAAAATAACCTATATTTATATCATATCCTGAGACAAAACGTTCCATAATAATAAAACAAGCACATAGGGCAACACCAACTCCGTTCGCAAAGCGCATGCTGAAAATACAGCAGAGCATAGAAAAGAACACACATAAAAGCACAGAAAGCACAAACAGACACACCGTAAGATGAACCGGATTGTATGCAAGCACTTTTTCATCAAAAAGCATATACCCTGACATAAACGCCGAACCATCGAGAATTGCTTCTCCCCAGTCAGGAGAAAAGCTGACATTTCTGATATAAAACAGAAAAGAATAAAAAAACACAAGTACCATATGTGTCAGCGCAAGAAAAAATCCATATAAAAACTGGCTGACAAACCATGTCAGTCTGTCGGAGCGTATTATGATAAATAAATTGTCCTCCCGACTCACTGGGATATCAGATGTGAGCATTAAATAGCCCGAAAAAATAATCAGTGTAAAATCAATAGACATAAGCATGATTGGGAACAGCGCAAATAAACCTATGGTTCCGCCACTTTTATATAACAATTGACTGCTGCTGTAGAAATTAATAGAAAAAAACATTATTGTACATAACTGGACAATCCAAAAATCCGCCGTTCTTATCTTCTCTTTCCAGTTTCTAAAAGCAAATAAAAGACTGTTTTTCGCCATAGAAAATCACCTCCCCGGCAAAGATATTTCTCCCATATACCATTTCATTCCAAAATATATAATAACAGTTACAACAACATATAAAGTATAGGTATAAGTAAATAGATATAAAAAACCTCCAAAGGGCAGAGCGGCTGTTTCCAGGGTAAAGGTAAGGCGGATAGGAAGCAGCGGATAAAACGCACTGTAATAAAGGAAAAATTCCGACAGACGTTTGACGAGAAACGGAAATACAACAGCAAACATTTTATTGGCTACAAATACCGATGACAAAACACCGATGCCTGCCCATACACCGCCGTAGCAACATAGAAAAAATATGTGCACACAATATACAAACCACCCATATCCTCTCTCAATCAAAGTCAAATAAAATGTCGGAGACTCACTGGTTCCGAATTTATCAAGCGGATAAAAATAAAATTCATAACCATTTATATACCCGAACAGGGTGATAACAACTGTATATGTACACAGGGAAAACAACATGACAAGCATCCCCGAGCATATAGTTGCTATTGCTATATTGGAGGCATACTTTAAAGTACCGTGCCTGGTTATTTTCATAATATAATTTCCATTTGTCTTTTCTTCATAAAATCTTGTCACAAATGGCAGGCTGACAAGAACCGGAGTAATAAAACCACTCAGCCCCAAATCAAAACTTGTGTCTAGCAATTCAAGATAATCGATCTGATCATTAAAAAAAATCTCACTGTTAAAAAAAATAAATATCGTCTCCAATATCACAGCAATCCAAAATGTTGCCGAACAGAAAAGCTGCTTAATTTCATAAACTATATACCGAATCCCGCACATAATAAAGTCACCTTCCCCTCTCCCTCTGTGTAGTGGAACCAATTACATTACCGGAATCCAGATTGACGGCAACAGATACGTAGGATGTATCCTGTGAACCGTACATGGTATCGTATACAAGCAGTGTACCTCGCATTTCAAGTATAGGAACGGCATAAATATGTCCATCCATCGAATTCGTTTTATCAATAAAGATATATCTGACATCGGCTTCTTCCATATTATATCTCTCATACATGGTACCGGATACATTTACCGCCGTATTAAAAAACCGTCTGATTTCCTGCTCTGCCTTTCCTGTCAACTCTCGTAGAGCTGAACTATCGTACTTCTTATTCATCTCCCGCGTTGACAGTACCTGATAGCAGGCCATCTCTTCAATGTGTTTAATTCTCTTCTGCGAATCAAAATAAAACATCGCAGCTCTTTCGTCTGCATATGTATTGCCATCAAATGTGGTCTGATACCATCCGTCGGAAATCGGTCTCCCACCCAGTCTGCTCCGAATAGAATACTCATCCTCAGACAACTTTATCAGTTCTGAAAGACATTTCTCATTTTCCCATATTCCAATTTTATTTTCCTTTATAAATTCATTGATATAATCCATACGTTGTTCGGATTCAATAATCTCATTCATCTCCGGATCTCTGTAACCGACTATATTATAGTCAAAACTACAGCGATAGCCGGTTAGAATTTTTTTGTAATCTTCCTCATCAAAAGTAAGAAAATATCTTTTTTCTTTCGTATTTATTTCTGTCTTATACTCTTCAACCTCGAATTTTGCTTTTCCGACTTTATTTCCCCATAAAAATTTACCGATTTTATTAAAAATTTGCTCCATATCCTTTTCTGCTTCCAGACTATAAACCTTGAGGGAATTAATTTCAGCCATGTCTGTCTCTGATTGCGGCAAAGAAAATCCCTCAGCATAATTCCACGACAGACCAGGCTCATAATCTTCTGAGACCGCCTCTTCACTTACTGCCCCCTCCGAAACAGAAGAAACGGCTGTTCCTTCTCCGACATTCTTCCGTGCATCTTCCTTCTCCAAATAAAATTCTAGAAAAATCAGACATACACTTAAAACAATAAGGGGGATAATTCTTTTCAATATGCACATGAAAAACCTCTCTTTCTGAGTGAACGCCTGCAACCGCAGACGCACACCCAATAAAAATCGCACCAGATTAAATTCTTTAAAATTCAACGTATCCGGAAATAGTGCATCCATATGGCGTAGAGGCAGATAATTTCCCATGTACATAATATGTTGTACCCGAAAACGAGTCCTTCAAATAAAGAGTTTTTAACTGACTTACAGATGTTACCTTTGCACTCTGCTTAGAAACAACTGCTGATGTTGGTTTGTTTTTTTCTTTCAAACTCAATGTTATATACTTACTCGATGATAATGCCGGTTGGGCTGATATAATGTTTACTCTACACCACCTATTCCCTGTTGATGTACTTGCTGCGTCAATGATATGTCCATTATTACTCACCGACAAAAAAACATTACTGAAAGTTGCTGTAGCCGCAAACGCTGTTACCGACATAACCAGCATACCTATAATCAAAAATAACATTACCATTCTTCTTACTGATAAAGCTCTGTTTTTCATATTTTTGTCCTTTCTCCTCTTTTCTGATTTGTTACGGCACGATTACTTCCTTTCTTGGATTTTTATTTCTTTGTCTCTGGCCTCACCGGTTGATGAAAGATCACCGGACAAGGCGGCCACTTCTGAGTAGTGTTATTAATTTTAACTAAATTTTTGGCCATTTTCATTAGTTTTCTTTTGCTTTCATATTGCATTCATCTCACCTCCTGTCGGATTATTTTTGCAACAAATATCATGATAGCACTCAAAATCAGACCAAAACTCATAAAGAGAATATAACTCAAACTGACTTCTAACTGCGTCAACACAATAATGATTCCTGATTCAATTATGCATACTACCCTTGCAGCTGTTCTGTTCATCCTATATTCTTCTTCATTCCAATGCATATTGGGATGATTGACCGCACCTACCAGAAAGATAATGACAACTGCCCCCACAACCAGATATGTATTCAGCCAATTCCTGTTCAATAATATCGGAAAAATCAGTTTAATATAACCAAGGTGGACAATAAGCGATAAACTTACACATCCCAAAAAACTTTTTGCATGGAATCCCCCTGAAAACTTTCTAAGATTCGCAAAAAACAAAAGAAAGCATATTGTCTGCAGTAGCAAATGGTTAAAAAGGGAAACTAACATAAGTAGGCCGAATCCAATAATTTTCTCGACTAACACCTGAGTGAGATACTCATACTCACACATTTCATTCTCTTCAACCAGTTGATAGTCCGACAGCCTCTTAACAAACCTCTTTGAAATGTACTCTGTCATCACAATACAACCTTTCTGTTAAATTAGCATTATTTTTACATATTTGTTTATTCCTGTCTACACGGATTGCAGAATTAAAAAATCGATTGCAGAATTAAAAAAAATACCCCTTTTGCAAGAGGTATCTGTAAACGAAATTATTCCGGCAAATAAACGATAAAATAAAACTGCTTTTCATCGTTGCGTATAACGCAATTGCCTCCATATTTTTCCACGATATGCTTTATATTCTCTATTCCCATTCCATGATACATCCCATCCTCCTTTGTTGTTATGTATTTTCCCTCAAATACAAGAGGAGACTCCTGTATCGTATTAATCACTGAAAAAATCACTTTCCCATCTTCTTTTATAGCTTTGAATTTAATCACCTTTTTTCCATCACATTTTTCACAGGCTTCAATCGCGTTATTAAGCATGTTTGATAGAATGACGACTATATCCTGATCTTTTATGCGCAGTCCCGACAAATCATTTATTTTTAAAACAAATACAATTCCTTTTCCTATCGCCTCCTGATATTTCACATTTAAAATTGAATTCACAATTACATGATTGGTATCAATAGAATCCATCTGATGATCAATTCCACTGTGATATGTCTCGAACAACTCATTCAACTTTTCCCATTCTTTCTGCCTTGCCAATGATGAGAGCAACACCATCTGATTTTTATATTCATGCTCCCTCTTCTTTTGTCGGTCAAAACTTTCGGATATCTGCTGATACATTTCCAGCTCACTCCTTGCCTTCTCCATACTCAGTCGTTCTCTCCGAATACGTTTTTCTCTCTGGATTGCTCCATTAAGAAGATAAAACACAAAAATATTCAAAAGCAGCATGCCGGCCGCAATACTGGTCAGTGTAATCATCTGTTTTATATCATCAGTTTCTTTAAAATTTAAAAGCATCGCTACAATTCCAAGCATTGTTAAAATAGGAAAAACCGAGAATTTTACCCATTCAAAGTCAGTAAGAAGTTCCGTGTTGTCTTGCGAAAATTTTCTCCTTAAAACAAGAATAAAAAAGAATACAAAAACCTGACTCAGCGTGCCCATAAGCAAATTCATTATTGTAGACTGCATTTGACCTATCTGCAAAAATCTTTGTAAAAGCATCCACGCAATATAATCTGCCGCTATACAAAAGCCTTGATAAAAAATTACTAACAGGATACTTTTTATCATCCTAATCTGAAATAAATACCACATACTGACAGTACCGATAAGAACTATCAAAACCTGCTTTATAATAAAATAGTTTTCAAGCAAAACAGATATGACATAGTCCAGAACAGTAAACAGTAACATCACTATCCAAAGGACGGCTTGTGAGGTATATTCTCTTTTCCTTGCAAAACTCTCGACAAACATTTTACACAAAAATGCATAAATAAATGTGTATATGATACCATAAATATATAATTCCATCATATATCTCCCTGATAAAAAATAAACTGCTCCTTTACTGCCGCATAGCGAGATTGTGATATACTTATCGTATCAATTCCCATGTCATTATGCTTCAGTTTTGCAAAATATCGTCCTATGTCACTCACATACTTCATGTTGACCAAATAACTTTTATGAATTCGACAAAATTGAAAGGACTGTAATTTTTTCTCTATTACATCCAGTTTCTCATACATAGAATACGCCATTTCCCTTTTGTTTAAATGGAAAAACAGTTTATGAAGGTTACTTTCAATATAAATAATTTCATCCAAAGCCAATGATATTTCTCCCTCCAAAAAGTTGAATATCTCCTTGTTTTCCGCATAATCCATTTTCTGTAATACCGTATCCAGGCACTCCTCCATAGACTTTTCTAATGTATTGCTGTCTTTTAATAAATAACGTACCGCATCAACCTTGTATCCTTCTAAAGAATAACTGGCAAAGGCTGTTAGAAAAACAATAAATACTTTACTGTCAACCCTGCGGATTCTCTTTGCTGTCTCGATTCCATCTATTCCAGACATGTTGATATCCAGAAAAATAATATCATAACTGAACGATTCCTTTTGCGCTCCAAGAAATGCTGTCCCTGACGAATATAAGTCGACACAACATTGGTAACCATTATTTTTCATGTATGAGCGGATTAACCTCTCACCCAGATATAAAAAACCTTCTTCATCATCACAAATTGCCACATTTATCATACGGTTCCCCCTGTAATATAAGGACGATTTTCCCATTTCGCAAACGAGATTATAGGAAAAGAAGGAGTCCGTTCCCCCTCTTTTCCAATAAAATATCTTTCCTTATCGATAACATTTCTTACACTTTGTCAAGCCCCTTGCTTTTGCATCAGATAATTTGACCTTGTAATAATGCCCACGTCCATAAGCCCTAAGATGATACTTAGAACCTGTTGGTGTAATATATACTTTAGTTGCCTTTTTCTTTTTTGCTTCGACTACTTTCGTTGTATTCCAACTCGTCACTGGACCAACCTGGGTCGTTACTACCACATTAGATATTAATATGATGGCACCGGCTCTCAAAAAAGCTTTCTTCATGATATCAACTCCTTTTTAATCAATTCACATTATCAATATGGTCTATTATTGCAACCACATTTGAATTTATTTTATCATAAAGAAAATGAATCTTACGATTTTTTAGTCATACGGTCAAAAATCGCACATAAGCGGTTGGAAATCCAGATAAAAGTTCGAATCCTCGTATAATATAGCATAAATTTTATACTCCGGCAAGAGGTTTCGTTACACCTGTTCCGAGTATTTCAAGGCAATCGAATGATAGGTTTGTTGAACACCAGTGGAACTTTTTTAGCTTTAATATAGACCGTAGAATTAACTGATAATCACCTATTATCAATCATTTTTCACCAATCACTACTATAATTTCTAACTCTATCTGCATTGTACCACAAAAAAAGACACTTCTCTCAAACACAGATAAACGGTCAAAAATCACACATAAGTGGTCATTTTTTTCTGTTTTTTCCCCTCAAAACCATTGACAGCACTATAAAAATTTACTACGATTCAATGTGTCAACCCTGATAAAAATTACATTTAATGAAGAATATGGAGGATAAAATATGAGAACAAACTATGATTTCATTACCTTATATGTAGCATACTGCCATGAACAAAAGCGTTTGGATTTGAAAACAATACGCGCATACTCGATTGATTTGAAGCAACTCAGCGACTACTTTTCAGAGACTGCCTTAAATGAGCTTACCTGTGACGACATCGAAACCTACATCTGTTTTTTGAATAAACAATATAAAGCAAAAACCGTCAAACGTAAAATTGCATCGGTTAAAGCCTTTTTTCACTACCTCGAGTACAAGGAATACATTGCCATGAACCCTTTTCATAAAGTTCATTTTAGTTTACGGGAACCGATTACCCTTCCCAAAACCATTCCCCTACATACGATAGAGAAGTTATTTCAGACAATCTATCAACAGGCAGAATCCAGTCACACTTCCTACCAGCAAAAGAAGGCTCTGCGAGATGCTGCCGTCTGTGAACTTTTATTCGCCACCGGGATGAGGATTTCTGAGTTATGTGCGCTTACCCCCTCCAGTATTGACCTCCTTGACAAGAGTGTTCTCATTTATGGTAAAGGAGCAAAAGAAAGGAAAATACAAATTGGAAATCCGGAGGTTATAAAAGTTCTTATTAAATATCAAATGATTTTCAAAGATAAAATAGAACAATGTAATCATTTTTTTGTCAACCCTTCCGGCGGTCCGCTTACTGATCAAGCTGTCCGCCGCATGCTCAATCACTACACCGAATTGGCATCCATAGAGCAACATATCACTCCGCATATGTTTCGTCACACCTTTGCTTCCGGACTTCTAGATGCCGATGTAGATATACGTTATATTCAAAAAATGCTCGGACACAGTTCCATTCATACTACTGAGATATACACCCATGTCACAATGTCTAAACAAAAAGATATATTGACGAATAAACATCCACGAAATATGCTGCACCTCTCCTAAATGCTCTATAACACACAAGAAAAAGAAGGAGATACCCCTTCTTTTTCTTTTATCATTTTCATTATCGGCATCATTTCTTAAACTTTGTCAAACCCTTTACTTTTACAACAAATAATTTAACTTTACATTAGCTTATCAAACAAACTCTAATCTCTGTTCTAATTGTTTCGCATAAGTCCGACTCACAGGAACAATTTCGTCGCCCACCCATACAAAATGGTTAGTCTTATCATAATTCTTCACATACTTTATATTTATTAAATATGATTTATGACACCTGACAAAATCGCCAGTAAGTGAATCTTGAATTGTTTTAAGTGAATAATCTCTGGTATGTATTGTCCCAAGTGTTGTCAATAAATTGAGCACATGAAATTTTGCATGTATCAAAATCAAGTTTTCCATACGGACACGAAATTGAATTCTATCAATATTTGTTACTATAAGAGTCTGTTCATGTAAAAATCCTGTTATCGCCATCTGATTGAGCGCTTCAGTCACGCACTCTATTGTATATGGTTTTGTTATATAACTATAGCAGTGATAGTGATTTAGTCCAATATTCATATCACTCTGAATTGAGGTCAAGAATAAAATCGGTGTTCTATAATAGCAGGAGTTCGTACGTAGATTATTTGCAATTATAAATCCACCCCTGTTAGAAGAATCTTCACCCAACTGAATATCCAATAAAAAAACTGAAAAATAATTTTCTCCACAAATTGAATCTCGAATTTGATTTAATGCTTCGCTAACATCCCTTACTGCCACAACCTCGGTCTGCGGATAAACACTTTTCATAGCAAGCCGCAAAGCTTCCAATTGAACATAATCGTCTTCAACAATTAGCGCTCTTTCCATTGTCCCCTTGTCTCCTCTTTTATAAATCTTTTAAATCAAACAAAATATCTGTTTGTTTTCTTTTAATTCTCTGTTATTATACTACAAAAGAGGAGATTTTACAAATGAGCAATCATTTTTGTTTATTTTTTTTCTTACATTTTTTATCATAAACATCCTATAGCCCGGCATTTTTTCTGGAAAGCAAATTCTATACTTCCAATTTGCCGGAATGAGAGAGTCAGCTATGAATACATAAACATAAATAACAGATGATACAGCCAGTGATGCCAGTAACTCGTCCGCCATCCCAAGTTAACTCCTCTTCTTATGTACGCATTGGTAACCATTCTTAAAGGATGGTCCGAATTCTTTGCCACAGAGGCAAATGCTGATTTATTTATTGTTTCCCCTTCTTCGACTATATGACCCAACATACGATCTAACAGTGATGGACTAATATTATGTCTACCTCCATGATGTGGAATCTGATAAAAATCTACCTTATCCTTAATATCCTCTCCGTTTGTCTCCAAGTAATCCATCGCTTTGTTCAACGCTCTAATTCCCGCATCACCACAAAGCAAGAAACCCTTATTATCAACAATTCCTCTAATTACAACGCTAGTTTCATTATCTGGTGATGTTTTTTCATTTTCTCTCAATGAATCATCAAACCATGATTCAATCAAAGCAAAAATGTATTTTGGGGCTTCAGTAAATATATCAGTTGTTTTTTTTAAAAGACTTTTACTATTCTCTGTATCATCTTCGAGTGGCGTTTTATTAGTTTCAACAAGCAGTTCAAGATAAAATTCCTTTGACAGAGAACAAATATGCAATTCTTCTCCCATTTTTCCCCCCTTGAAACGCCTCACAAATGCACACCCCCTTGTCTATTGCAATATCTTCCAATTCGGCAATCGTTTTGTAAGAATTCTCAAAAATTTGTTTGAGCCCAACCACATGATCCTGATCCGGATGCGACACAATCACATAGTTGATTGTTTTTTCTGATGGTTTCATTTCTTCAAATTCATCATCAAAATAGTATTTATTTAGATGATCTGTCATCTTCTTTCCATGTGCTTCAAATCCACCATCATATACTGCTGTACTATATACAGGCTCTCCTGCTGAATCCGTGCCGCTTTTCCATCTGATACAAATTGCACTGCCCCCTGCTTTACTTCATCTCCCACGCCTATAAAATCGATTTCAAATGCATATTTTAATCTCCTTTCTTATCTTGGTGATGCTTTTGATACGATTGAAATCTACAAATGAAATTTTGAAGATTTCTATTTCAAAAAACTTTCATTTCCTTAAAACAAAGTTCTCTATCAATACTGCAGATTAAAGTTTCTATGAATAAAGCATCCCCCTACCGCATGATTCTGCGCTTTCAATCAAGCGGAAAGGAAGCAAATCTCATTTGATAAATAGCTTTTATTCATTTAATTTATATAATATTACCACAAAAAATACATTTATTTAAACATTTTACAAACGGTCGAAATTCACATATAAATGGTCATTTTTTAGATAGAAATATTTGAATGATAATTGCAGATTATCAGTTAATTTTAGGGTTAGAAGTGATAGTTATGAGAAT
>CAMVIN010000087.1 GCA_947167565.1 uncultured Clostridia bacterium
GACTCTCGTGCGCGGCATGTCGTACTACACCGGACCGATTTTTGAGATTGCGATGGACGAGTTTGGTGGCTCGGTCGGCGGCGGCGGACGCTACGATGAGATGATTGGCAAATTTACCGGCAATGACACCTGTGCCTGCGGATTTTCCATTGGATTTGAGCGCATTGTCATGCTGCTTCTTGAGAGGGATTATAAGATTCCGAATGAGGCGAAAAAGAAAGCGTATCTGATTGATAAAAAGGCTTCGCCGGAACTGATTCAGGAAGTGATTATGCAGGCGGGCAAGGAGCGCGCGCAGGGCGTTCAGGTCAACATCAGTATAATGAAGAAAAATAAGAAATTCCAGAAAGAGCAGCTGAATGCTGAGGGATATACCGATATACAGGAATTTTTCATGGATTGATTGTAATACAATGATTTAGGAGGAAGAAAGAAATGGCAGAATCAATGAGAGGATTAAAGCGCACATGCCGATGCGCAGAATTGACAACAGAGAATATAGGACAGACCGTCACTGTGATGGGCTGGGTGCAGAAGAGTCGTAACAAGGGCGGAATTATTTTTGTGGATTTGCGCGACCGCTCCGGTATCATTCAGTTGATTTTTGAGGAGAGTTCAGTCGGAGCAGAGGGATTTGAGAAGGCTGCAAAGCTCCGCAGTGAATTTGTCGTAGCAGTGACCGGTAAAGTAGAGAGACGCTCCGGCGCTACCAATGAGAATTTAAAGACCGGCGAGATTGAGATTGTCTCCGAGAACATCCGGATTTTGTCCGAGTCCGAGACACCGCCGTTCCCAATTGAGGAAAATTCCAAGACGAAGGATGACCTTCGTTTGAAATATCGTTATCTTGACTTGCGCCGTCCGGATTTGCAGAGGAATCTGATTCTCCGCAGTCAGGTGGCAACGCTTACCCGTCAGTTTTTGGCAGATGAAGGATTTTTGGAGATTGAGACTCCGATTTTGAATAAGAGTACGCCGGAGGGGGCAAGGGATTATCTTGTGCCGAGCCGTGTGCATCCGGGAAGTTTTTATGCATTACCACAGAGTCCGCAGCTCTTCAAACAGCTCCTCATGTGCTCTGGTTATGACAGATATTTTCAGATTGCGAAATGCTTCCGTGATGAGGATCTGCGCGCTGACCGCCAGCCGGAATTTACGCAGATTGATATGGAACTGTCGTTTGTGGATGTCGATGATGTCATTGATGTCAATGAGCGTCTGTTAAAAGAGGTGTTCAAATTAGTTGGTGTTGATGTGCAGCTTCCGCTTCCTCGTATGACATGGCAGGAGGCGATGGACAGGTTTGGCTCCGATAAGCCGGATACTCGCTTTGGCATGGAACTGAACGATGTGACCGAGATTGTCCGCGGCTGTGGATTCGGAGTGTTCACGGGTGCAATTGAAAATGGCGGTTCTGTTCGCGGTATTAATGCCGAGGGACAGGGAGCGATGCCGAGAAAGAAAATTGATAAATTAGTTGACTTTGCCAAAGATTTTGGCGCGAAAGGACTTGCTTATCTCTCTGTTCAGGAGGATGGCAGCTATAAGTCTTCCTTTGCCAAATTTATGACAGAGGAAGAACTTGAAAATCTTGTGAAAGCAATGAACGGTAAACCGGGCGATTTGCTTTTGTTTGCCGCGGATAAAAATAAGGTTGTCTGGGATGTGCTCGGCAATCTCCGTCTGGAACTGGCAAGACAGATGGAATTGTTGGATAAGAATGTATTTCATTTCCTCTGGGTAACGGAATTTCCGCTGCTTGAATACAATGAGGATCTCGGACGTTATCAGGCGATGCATCATCCGTTTACGATGCCGATGGAAGAAGACCTTGAGTTCCTTGAAAGTGATCCGGGACGTGTGCGTGCTGAGGCATATGACATTGTTCTCAATGGTACGGAACTTGGCGGTGGCTCGATTCGTATTCACCGCAATGATGTGCAGGAGAAAATGTTTGAGGCACTCGGATTTTCGAAAGAGGATGCCTATAAGCAGTTCGGATTTTTGTTAGACGCATTCAAGTACGGTGTGCCGCCTCATGCGGGACTTGCCTACGGTCTTGACCGTCTTGTTATGTTGATGGCAAAGGAAGACAGTATTCGTGAAGTGATTGCCTTCCCGAAAGTGAAGGATGCTTCCTGCCTCATGACGGATGCACCGAACGAAGTTGACCCGGCACAGCTTGAGGAGCTGGGGATTGATGTCGTGAAAAAAGAGAGCGAGGAATAGTGTGAAAAATAGTGTTGATGCACTATTTTTCGCACCGAAGTTTGTGCGCATACGCCCAAACTTCAATATGCGCAAAAAACGTGCGCGAATGGAGGAATAGTGTGTGATGATAAAGCGTATTGCCCACCGCGGTTTTAGTTCGGAGGCGCCTGAAAACACTCAGGCGTCTTTTGCGCTTGCTGTGGAGGGCGATTTTTTCGGAATCGAGTGCGATGTCTGGCGGGCGCTGGACGGTACCTATGTGGTGTCGCACGACGGTCATCTGAAAAGGATGTGCGGGGTGGACCGATGGATTCCGCAGATGACATTTCCGGAAATTGCTTCCTATCCTGTGATTCGCGGGAAAAAGCGGCTGATGCATCCGGTGCAGCACCTGATTTCTTTTCGCCAGTACCTATCAATTCTGGCAAGGAGCGACACCATGCACCCGGTGGTGGAATTGAAGATGAATTATCGTATCGGAGAACTCGAAGAAATCCTTTCGCTTGTGAGTGAGTTTGGTTTGTATGAGCGGACTTTTTTTATCAGCATGTATCAGGAGGTTTTGCTTCGATTAAAAAACGAACTGCTTTTTCCGCAGGAGCGTTTGCAGTATGTCTACGGAATTCCCATGCCGGATAAAGTAACGCCGGTCGGTGAAACAGTGGAGCGGTGGCTGATTGAAAACAGAATCAATCTCGACAGCCGGTACACGCTGCTGACACCGGGGAGTGTGATGCGGCTACATAAGGAGGATTTGCAGGTAAATGTCTGGACGGTAAATAAAAAGGCTGATATGAAGCGGATCAAACAGATGGGTGTAGACATGGTGACGACAGAATATTATTTTAGGTAAAATCGTTGTAGGAGGAGGGTTAGTATGGTAAAGAGACAGAAAAAAATAGTGCGGAAATTAAAAAAGAGCCACGCGTGGATTGCCTGCCTGATCTATTTTGTGGTTATGGTTGTTGCGGCGGGTGTTATTTTCACACTTTTGAGCCAGTTAGGGTATTATATTGTCCAGTCAAAATTGTCCTCGGAATATGAAATAATTCAGTATATGGCAAAAACATACGAGAAACAGTCAGAAGCCGGAACGGTAGAAATGTCAGAGGGGAATGGAACTGTGGAACGAGAGTTTTTTGTCCGGGACAAGTCGAGCGAAAAAATATTATGTGCAAATGGCGAAAATACATGTAGTGACGAGGGTGGGGAGGTGCTGCTTACCTCTTTGTCAGAAAAAGTACGGGTGTATCAAGATGCAAACAATGGATATATTTCTGCCAGTGGTTATGGGACTGTTGCTATTGACAAAAAGGGAATATGGCAGGAACTTAAACGTATAAAAGAGGTCAATAAAGATACTTTTCAAAAGGTGGAAAATTCAGATGGAAAGTATATGGACGAAGATGGTATTTTAAAGATTGGGAAAACGATGACGATAAGACTACCCGTCTGGATGGCAGTTGAAATTAAGGAGGGAACACAGGAGTATATCGGGAAGGCGCACCTTGAAATCAATCTGGCGGATTTGACTGTATTTTCTATGTGCGTGGCGATTCTGGCACTGCTTGCTTTTCTGTTTTTTATTGTTATACTGGTGAGTGCCATTCGGGGAGTGTTAATCCAGAGAAGAATGTTTACGATGTTTTTTACCGATATGGCGACAAACGGTCACAACTGGATGTGGTTTTTGTTGCGCGGTGAACAGTTTTTGAGAAAGAGAAGCAGCGCAAAAGATACCTATGCAGTAGTTAACCTTGTGTTTGTTAATTACCGGAATTTCTGTGTATGCCACTCCATTGAGGCGGGAGAGAGGATGCTGAAAAAGGTGTATTCTCTGTTATCTTCTCACTGCAAAAAGAAGGAGATGGTCGCTCATGTCTCCAATTCAAATTTTGCTTTGCTGCTTCAATTTGAAGACATGGATAGGTTAGTAATAAGAATTCGTGAGATATTAAAGGAGCTGGAGCAGATTGATACGGACCATCGATTTGGTTTTCAGGTGGGAATCTCTTCCATTGACATACAAAAGAATGAGAAAGATAAAGTTGTCAGAAGAAAGAATCTTGATTTAGAATTGGAGTACAACAATGCCTGTACTGCGAGAGCTACTCTGTCGGACAGTGAAGAGTCGGGAGTTGCCGTATTTGATGAAAAACTTGTGGAGGAGCAGAAGTGGATTGATCTGGTCACAGAGAGACAGAAGACCGCTCTGGAGCAGGAAGAATTTCTTGTGTATTATCAGCCGAAATATGATCCGGGAACGGATCAGTTAAAAGGAGCAGAGGCCTTGATCCGCTGGCAGTCTGATGAAATGGGTTTTGTTCCGCCGGGACGGTTTATTCCTATTTTTGAGAAGAATGGTTTTATTACGGAAATTGACCACTATATGTTAGAGCATGTGGCAAAAGACCAGAAAGGCTGGCTTGACCAGGGATATCAATGTGTTCCGGTCTCGGTTAATGTCTCCAGGGCACATTTTATTGAGAGTGATCTGGCAGAGCAGATTCGGGATATCGTTGATAAAGTTGGAACGCCGCACGAGTACATAGAATTAGAACTCACAGAGAGTGCATTTTTTGATGATAAAAAGGCTTTGATAAACACGATTACAAAGTTGAAAGAATATGGTTTCTCCGTGTCAATGGATGACTTTGGCTCCGGATATTCCTCACTGAATTCGCTGAAAGACCTCCCGCTTGATGTACTGAAACTGGATGCGGAGTTTTTCCGTGGAGATACGAGAGGAAAGCGTGGAGAACTTGTGGTGTCCGAGGCAATCCGATTGGCGAAGAGCCTGAATATGCGCACCGTCGCAGAGGGTGTGGAGGAAAAAGGGCAGGTTGATTTTCTGGCAGAACAGGGCTGCGATATGATACAGGGATATTATTACGCAAAACCGATGCCGAAGAATGAGTATGAGCAGAGAATTAATGGATAAACGAGGAGGGAACTTATGGCAAATTATCATTCACTGTCAAAAGAACTTCAGGAGAGAATTGCCGAGGACAATAGACAACACAGGGAAAATCCCTATGCGTTTTCCGATGAAAAAGTCGTCCGCCGCCTAAAGGGGCATGACAAGCCGAATGTCTGGCGTCCGGCGTTTGTGAGAGATGTGGAGAAAATAATTCACGTCCCATATTATAACCGGTACTCGGACAAGACGCAGGTTTTTTCCTTTTATCAAAATGATGATATTTCAAGGCGGGCTCTCCATGTGCAGCTGGTGGCGAGAATTGCGAGAAATATCGGAAATGTTCTGGGACTGAATGAGAATCTGATTGAGGCGATTGCCCTCGGACACGATATCGGGCACACGCCATTTGGCCACGCGGGCGAGCGAATTCTGAGCGAACTTTATCGGCAGCACACGGGACGGTTTTTCAACCACAATGTACATAGTGTCAGGGTGCTGGATGGTATTATCCACCGCAATATCAGTCTGCAGACATTAGATGGAATTCTCTGCCACAACGGCGAATTGGAACTGAAGGAGTACCGTCCGTGTAAAATGGACACGTTCGAGGAATTTGATGAAAAGGTCGAGAGCTGCTATGTGGATGAAAAAAATATCGGCACGCTGATTCCCTGCACGCTGGAAGGCTGCGTGATGCGCATTTGTGATATTATTGCCTATCTCGGCAAGGACAGGCAGGATGCCATGCGACTCGGACTCTTGCGGGAGAAACGGTTCAGTGAAGATGTCATCGGCTCATCGAATGCAGAAATTATCAATAATTTCACCGTCAACCTGATTGAGAACAGTTATGGCAAGCCTTATTTGAAAATGGATGAAGCCTTTTTTGCAGCGCTGCGACAGGCAAAAACAGAAAACTATCAGATGATTTATAACAATAAAAAATTAAATGATACTTATGAAAATGAGATTCGCCCGATGTTTGGCGAGCTCTACGAAGAACTGCTGCGTCAGGCAGAGAGCGGGGATAAAAACAGTATTTTCTATCGTCACCACATGGCGTATGTGGCGCAGAATAATTTTTATACCGGCAATGAATATGAGCCCTATGAGTCGCAGGAGAAAAACCAGCTTGTCGTGGATTTCCTCGCCAGTGTTACCGATCGGTATTTTATTGAATTGTATCACTATCTCTTTCCGAAAGGAAAACATGATGTGAAATATACAGGGTATTTCTGAATTTAATTATCACGACGGGATTATCACGCCACATTTTTATCTGTACGACAGGTGAAAAGTGTGGTAGAATAGGAGTATTGACAAAGGCATGTAATATATTTTGGAGGTAATTATGGCAAAGGAATTAGTAATTGTTCTGGATTTTGGCGGACAGTACAATCAGTTGATTGCAAGGCGTGTGCGCGAGTGCAATGTGTACTGTGAAGTGCATCCGCACACTCTTAGCATTGAAAAGATAAAGGAAATGAATCCAAAGGGAATTATTTTTACCGGAGGCCCGAACAGTGTGTATGGCGAGGACTCTCCGACGTATTCGAAGGAAATTTTTGAACTCGGTGTTCCGATTCTCGGAATCTGCTACGGCTCCCAGCTCATTGCACATCTGCTGGGCGGCAAGGTGGCGACAGCACCGGTCAGCGAGTACGGTAAGACTGAGGTCGAGGTGGACAAGAAGTCCCTGCTGTTCGGCAATCTGGTCGGCGGTGCCGAAAGCAAGATTGTAGATGATGTGGTTGTCGATGTAGAAAAGCCGACGGATAAGGATGTGGTCAAGACAATCTGCTGGATGAGTCATACAGACTATATTGCCGAGGCACCGGACGGCTTCACTGTAACAGCGAAAACTCCAGTCTGCCCTGTGGCGGCGATGGAACTGCCGGAGAAGAAGATTTACGCCACCCAGTTTCACCCGGAGGTTATGCATACTGTAGAGGGTGTGAAGATGCTCTCCAATTTTGTTTACAAGGTATGCGAGTGCAGTGGTGACTGGAAAATGTCTTCCTTTGTTGAGGATACAATTAAGCAGGTTCGCGAGAAGGTGGGCGACGGAAAGGTGCTCTGTGCGCTGTCGGGCGGTGTGGATTCTTCTGTGGCAGCAGTCCTTCTCTCGAAGGCAATCGGCAAGCAGCTCACCTGTGTGTTTGTGGATCAGGGACTCCTCCGCAAGAATGAGGGAGATGAGGTCGAGGCAGTGTTCGGACCGGACGGCCCGTATGACCTCAACTTTATCCGAGTGAATTGCCAGGAACGTTTTTATGAGAAATTGGCCGGTGTCACTGAGCCGGAGAGAAAGAGAAAAATAATCGGTGAGGAATTTATCCGCGTCTTTGAGGAAGAGGCGAAGAAAATTGGTGCGGTCGATTTCCTTGTACAGGGAACGATTTACCCGGATGTGATTGAGTCGGGACTCGGCAAATCGGCTGTCATCAAGAGCCACCACAATGTTGGCGGTCTGCCGGACTGCGTGGACTTTAAGGAAATCATCGAGCCACTTCGCCTTCTCTTTAAGGATGAGGTGCGAAAGGCTGGAAGAGAACTCGGTATACCGGAGTATCTCGTGAACCGTCAGCCGTTCCCGGGACCGGGACTCGGTATCCGCATCGTGGGAGAGGTTACCGCTGAGAAGGTGAAAATTGTGCAGGACGCTGACTTCATTTACCGCGAGGAAATCGCAAAAGCCGGAATCACAGGACTCGGCCAGTATTTTGCTGCCCTCTCAAATATGCGCTCGGTCGGCGTTATGGGCGATGGCAGAACCTATGATTATGCAGTCGTGCTCCGCGCAGTCAATACCAGTGACTTCATGACCGCTGAGTGCTCGGAGATTCCGTTCGAGGTACTGCAAAAGGTGATGAACCGAATTATTAATGAGGTCAAAGGGGTTAACAGGGTTATGTATGATCTGACCAGTAAGCCGCCGGGGACGATAGAGATGGAGTAATTCCAAAACAAGAAAACACAGTCCACAAGCCCTTTAGATAAAGGGTTTGTGGTTTTTTTATTGTCGCCAGTGACAATAAAATGACAATAAAGTTTACTATTTTTTTCTGAAAACTGTTATGGAGAGTTCAAAAGTGAACTAAAACAACGACTCTATATTATACAATACCGGTAAGTTGGTTATATAAGATTTGGATAAATTGTATCAGGGTAATGAGGTATGCAATAAGATTTTGTGAAAAAGATTCGCTTATAGCGAAAAAAGATATTGACACACGAACTGAAATTCGTTAAGATATAAATACAGCATAACGATACTTTTTGTATCGAGGTCAAATCCCATAAATTGGAGCGCATAGCGCTTGAGGAACATTCTTAAATGTGGATGTTCTGCTGTTAGGGGCCGGCATGTTACTCAAAGACCTGTAGCACGCTGTAAGCACCGCACGCTCTGCCACGCTCGGGGAGCTTGGCAGAGCTCAAAGGGTTAGATAGGTTGTTCTGTATGCACCACACTTCTTTCGGGGTGGAAGTTGTTCCCTATATTGCAACTTCTAAAGGAGTGATTATATGAAAAAAATGCTGTTCGTGCAGAATGTCCGAATGACACCTCAGAAACCTAACAAAAAATCTGAGAAAAGGCGTAAGAAACTAAGAAGCAAACTCTTTAAAGTTTTGTTTCAAGGAATCGAAGCATTATGGATGCTGGTACAGATAATACAGTATGTTATTCAGATTTTTAAGTAAAGAGGTGGCTATGGAAAACCTATCTAATTTTGATTATTTGTCGTAAGACTTTATAATATATAAATTATTTTTGGAAGGAGGTACTGGCTTGATAGGAGATATTTTAAAGCGTACAAGAACAATATATGGTTATAAAGCTTCTGAATTAAGTGAATTGCTTGGTATTTCAAAAAGCTATCTTTCTGAAATAGAAAACAATAAGAAACAACCTTCTTTGGAATTACTTGAGAAGTACTCCAAGATATATGATATGAAATTATCATCTTTAATATTGTTGTCCGAAAATTATGAAGAAGCAAGTAAAAACAATAAAGGTGATAAATTTATTAGAAACATGATGATTAAGCTTATTGAAAAAATGACACCTGATATGGAGGAGTAATGCGGAAAGAAAGCCATAAGTATGATATTACACAGTGCGCATTGTATAAGTTAAAAAGTTCCAAGCAATTGAAAAAAGTTCTTTGTATAACTGAAGAAGAATATAAAGACATATTATCTATTGTTCATTATCATAGCTTTCAAATTGACAAAAAGGATAGTACAGAGAAGAGAAATATTACGGCTCCGGATAAAAGAATTAAGGAAATACAAACCAGAATATTAAAGCTATTACAGAATGTGGAGAGACCCACATGGCTAATTTCCGGAGAAAAAGGGAAATGTTATATAGATAATGGAAAAAGCCATTTAAATTCAAGTTATTTTTTGACGATGGACATCAAGAAATTTTATGATAATTGTTCTAGAGAGTATGTTTTTCTTTTCTTTAAAAACCGATTGATGATGGCAGGTGATTTGGCAGGATTATGTACTGACATAGTTACTTATGATGGAGGAATTCCGACGGGATGTCCGACCAGTCAGATTATTGCATATTATGCATATGAAAGTATGTTTAATGAGATATATGGAATAGCATGTAAGTATGGATGCAAATATACGGTATATGTTGATGATATGACTTTTTCATCAAAAGAGCCATTTGATTTGAAACGAATGAAAAATGAAGTGGATTGTATTTTGAGAAAATATGGACATAAACCTAAATATAAGAAAGTAAAGTATTATTCAAAAGGCAAGAGTGTTCCTATAACTGGTACTATTGTTACGGGACAACATGAATTGAAAGTTCCAAATAGATTACAAAAGAGAGTATACGATGACTTTCAAGAATTGAAATATCTTGGTGGAAAAGGATTGTCAGATGTTGAAATCAAGAAGTTGAATAGTTTGAAAGGGAGAATTCAAGCTTCAAGAAACATTGAAGAAGGAAAATTCCCAGAAATCAATCGATTGACTAATTTAATAGGCTGAATTGAGAAATAATAGTTGAAAAAGTTTTTTGTTGACCATATAATATAAGTGACGAATACTGTAATTAGGTATAAGCCATACTATAGAAGGAGGTGTTAGATATGGCAACTTCAAGTATTACTAAAAACTTTGTCGTTTCCGGTCAAAGGCAAGTAGAAAAGTTTGCTAATGCTATCGAGGAATCCTATCAGGAGTCTCTTCATAGAGCCCCAACACCTGACTTAAGGATTACACATTTACACGGTTCAGAAGAAATTAAAAAATTTATGGCAAAAAGGAAGAAAACAAATGCTTAATGAAGTAACAGTCTTTAACATTCGTGAATACTTGTCTGCCAAAGGCGATAAAGATCTCGGAGAGGATGAGTTACGACAACTCCTTTCCGAGTTTTTTTGTGATAAGAATCCGGATGTAGAGAGATTTTTGAAAGAACAATCAATTGAATTTACAAAGAAAAATCAGTCCGTTACATACTTGGTATTTTCTAATGAAGATGCTTCGTTAGTTGGATATTTTACAATCACAATCAAACCAATTACTGTAAATGCAGAAAATTTCAGTAATACTATGAAGCGTAAAATAGCCAGGGTAAGTGAATTGGATGAAGAAAATGGTACATATACTCTTTCGGCATACCTTATTGCACAATTGGGAAAGAACTTTAAGGATGGAGCTAATGAGAAGATTACCGGGGAACAGCTACTTCAAGCGGCTGTAGATACTATAAAGGAACTTCAATATATGGCTGGAGGAATGGTGATTTTTCTTGAAGCTGATGATAATGACAAATTGATGCATTTTTATGAAGATGAGAATGGGTTTAAGAGGTTTGATACAAAGGAAGTTAAGGCTGGAACAGAGAATGAGCATATTTTGGTACAACTTTTGAAAATATTATAGTAATTAATAGATAAGAGATTTGAGAGGTTTATATGAACGAAAAGAAGGATCCTGGGTATATTAGATTGCTTCCTCTTAGTACAAATGATTTTCCTTCGTGTGAATGTGCAAAAATATTTATAGAAAATGGTTTTCACCGAGACGGAGAATTACTGCCAGGGCTATTGGACATATTTCTGGGAGACTATTATAGCAAGATGTTCATTTTGTTTCAGTATCAGGGAGAAATAATAGGCTCTGGAATTATGCATGCGATACATAAGAGAGAGCCATATTATCATACAGTTATTCATTTTGATATGGATACTGTTAATGTATTAGAAGAAGGAATAACAGGTTTTGAGTTCAAAAAGATTGTAAAAGAGTTTAAGAAATTTAATTCAGTAACTCAAAAGGTTGATGATAAATATCTGGAACAAATCAATCATCTTATTTCTGAAAAACGTCATAGAAAAAAGCAACAGTTGGATGAGTGTAGTTCTGTTGTGTTTAATAAATCAGAAGGTGGAAGAATAGAGTATTATACTACGAAATATGAACGATTAAATAAATACAGAAGCGAAGCTATTCGAATTCATGGTTCAAAGTGTGAGATATGTGGTTTTGATTTTGGTGAAACATATGGTCATATGGGAGATGATTATATTGAGGTTCATCACATAGTGCCCTTATTTTCTTTAAAGCAGGAAGTAATTCCAAATCCAGAAACGGATATGATATGTGTGTGCTCAAATTGCCATCGAATGCTTCATAGAGATAAATACTCCATAGTAGAACCGGAGAGATTAAAAGAAATAGTAAAATATCAAAGAGAAAAAGAGAAGAAAATAACATAGCATGATTGCAAAATGCTTGCAAAAAGTCCTGGAACGATAAAGAATGCATAGAATATCAAGAATAATAATACTAAATATAGCAATATAGAATTTGGTTAGACACAATATATAGTTGCCAAAATCGAGATGGAGTAATTTTTAATGTCATAGGGCAAAGCAGATTATCCTCCAAGAGGTAAACTGTCTTATCCTGAAAGAATTAAATAAAACAATAGTAACAGACCTTG
>CAMVIN010000088.1 GCA_947167565.1 uncultured Clostridia bacterium
TAGAGACGCGCATGCGTAAATATGTAGAAGAGGATATTATTTTTGAAAAAAGGATTATTAGTACAAGAGATGCCAGGGCATTGTTTCATGAACTTGGCATGTTTCAAAAAGAAAAATTAATGGAATATCGTAGAAATTCCCGAATGACAGTATATTACCTTGGAGATTTCGTAGACTATTATTATGGAGCAATGCCGTATAGTACTTCTATTGTGGCACATTTTAGACTGGAACTGTTTGATGAAGGGTTTGTATTTGTAGCACCGAACAGGCAGACACCGACGACAATGCCGCCGTATAATCCCAGTTTGAAGCAGTTTCATACAATGAAATTGGCAAATGAATGGCACAGAAAATTACAGGTTTCATCTGTGGGTGAGCTAAATGAACACATTGTGAATGGCAATTTTCAAGAGTTGATGCTGACGCAGGAAGCTCTTCATGAAAAGAGAATTGGAGATATTGCGGAGGATATTGCAAGAAAAAGGTGTCGGATTATAACAATTGCCGGTCCGTCTTCATCCGGAAAAACTTCCTTTTCCTATCGATTGTCTACACAACTGAGGACGCTTGGACTAAGGCCGCATCCAATCGGCTTGGACGACTATTTCGTCAATCGTGTCGATACACCGTTGGATGAAAAGGGGAATTATGATTATGAGTGTATAGAGGCAATTGATATTCGGCAATTTAATGAGGATTTAAATGCTCTTTTGGCAGGGAAAGAAGTGCAGCTTCCGACTTATAATTTCCTAACAGGAAACCGGGAATATGATAAACCTATTATGCAGATAGGTGAAGATGATATTCTTGTAATTGAGGGAATTCACGGATTAAATGAAAAATTGACATATACGATTCCAAGAGATAATAAATATAAAATCTATATCAGTGCGCTAACAACGCTGAATTTGGATGCGCACAATCGTATACCGACTACTGAGGCGAGATTGATTCGTCGAATTATCCGGGATGCCAGAACCAGAGGGAATTCTGCGCAGAAAACGATTGCTATGTGGAATAGTGTTAGGAGGGGAGAAACTTTGAATATTTTTCCTTTTCAAGAAGAGGCAGATGCCATGTTCAATTCTGCCCTTGTCTATGAATTGGCGGCTATGAAGTTATATGCGGATCCGGTTCTTTTTCAAGTGACAAAAGACCAGAAAGAGTATGCGGAAGCTCAGAGATTACTGAAGTTTCTTGACTATTTTATTCCGGTAGATCCACATGATGTACCACTAAATTCCATCTTGCGTGAATTCATTGGTGGTGGTATACTATTAAATTAGCGGTGCTCAGTCGCGTTTTGGAGTAGCACAGGTGATCGCGCCTGTTCATACGAAAGGGAACAGGTGAGGAAAGTCCGAACTTCACAGGGCAGGATGCCGGATAACATCCGGTAGAGGTGACTCTCAGGCAAGTGCAACAGAAATATACCGCCATAGGCAGTTTACTGTCCTATGGTAAGGGTGGAATGGCGGGGTAAGAGCCCACCGCCTCACTGGTAACAGGGAGGGCACATGTAAACCCCATCCGAAGCAAGACCGAACAGAGAGCAATACGGCGGCCCGTCGTGCTTTCGGGTAGGTCGCTAGAGCCTGTTGGTAACAGCAGGTCGAGACAGATGATCATCCAATGACAGAATTCGGCTTATCGTGCTACTCCATATATTTGAGATTATTAGAAGAATGGTGAAAAAAATGAATGTAATTGAAGAGAGATATTCGCTTGCGTCAGAGCGGATTCAAACATTGTCCGGAGAAAACTTCGGACTATTTCAGGATTATGTAGAAAAGATGGTGCATTTTTTTTCGAGAATTGATGAAGTGTTTCATCGCGAAGGTGTAAATGCGCCATATGAAAACTGGAATCATGAGTTTTATGATGAAATTCTTAATAGCAATTATCAGACCTTTTATGGTAACCCATCCTATGCAAATCAAAAATTTGGAGAAGAAAATGGTCCCTATCTCTGCTGGCTTTATGCCTGTTGCAGAGATAGTATTGTGTGTGCCTACGAAAAAGAATTGTATCCAATTGTACTTCGTATGGAACTGTTTTTGCAAGGGGCAGAAATACTTTTAGATGGTACAGAACTTACGAGATCTCTGAAAGAACTGATTTATTACTTTGTTCATGATTATGATGAAGAGAGAATGGAAAGGAATATTCGGAAACTTCTTTTGCCGGAGCAGAGTAAGGCAATTTATGATATTGTTATGAAAAGCAATTTTTCTGACACAAATTACTTGTATCATTATGGCGAATATATTACAGAGAATGAAAAGAAGATGGCTTCTTTTCTTGCGTCTCTTTCGGAAGAGCAGCTTTCGCAGATGGCAGAAACTTATACCGAAGGCTATCGTGAGGGATTTGAGATTGCCGGGATTGATTTGAAAAAAAAGAAGACGGTACAGATCCGATATCATATTGGTTTTGAACCAATGGTTCGTCAGGCGGTACTTCAGTTTGAAAGAATGGGATTGAAGCCTGTTTTTACAAGACATACGAACACAAGAGCGACAGGTGTGTATAGCACTTCTCCGAACAAGCAGTATCAGTATGATCACAGATATGACGATGCTTTATATTTGAACCAGGCTCTTGTAAAGGAAAGGTTAAAACTGGCAAGGCATATTTTTGAACAGTACAAAGAAGAGGCGTCTTGGTATGCCGGTCCGGCGGTTATTGAGGTGTTTGGCGAGAAGATGTTTTTGCCGCAAAACAAAAAAGAAAGCCCAGCTTATACAAAAGAGCAGGAGAAACTTTCTGTGGAATACACAAGAGACTATTCGCTGATTCAAAACGAATATATACCACATGACGAGTATAGTTTTACGATTATTGCTTATCCTGTACCTGACATCGGCGATGATTTTGAAGAGATTTTTGCAGAAACCGTCCGAGTTAATACGTTGAATAAAACTCAATATAGAGAGATTCAGCAGCATTTGATTGACGCTTTAGATAAAGGCGATTTTGTGCGAGTGACAGGACGCGGAGACAATCACACAGATATTACGGTTAATCTCCATGATTTGGAGAATCCAAAACAACAGACGAATTTTGAAAATTGTCTTGCAGATGTAAATATTCCGGTTGGAGAGGTGTTCACTTCGCCGCTTTTGAAAGGAACCTATGGCGTGCTTCATGTTACGCAAGTGTATTTGAACCAACTACGTTATGAAAATTTGGAATTGAAGTTCAAGGATGGCATGATTACAGATTATACCTGTATGAATTATGACAAAGAAGAAGAAAATAAGAAATATATCAAAGAAAATATTCTTCATAATCGGGAAACTCTTCCAATTGGAGAATTTGCAATCGGAACGAATACAACTGCCTACGTGATGGGACGCAAATATGGCATTGAGGCGCAATTGCCAATTTTGATTGCCGAGAAAACCGGACCACATTTTGCAGTGGGGGATACTTGTTATTCAATGAGTGAGGATGTTATTCTCCATAATCCGGATGGCAAGGAGATAATTGCAAAAGAGAATGAATGTTCTGCACTTCGTCATACAGATATGACAAAGGCGTATTTTAACTGTCATACGGATATTACAATTCCGTATGATGAATTGGGGGATATCGTCGTTTATACAAAAAACGGCGAGACGATTACTTTGATTCAGGACGGTCGTTTTGTGCTTGCTGGCACAGAAAGACTGAATGATATATTAGATAATTATGAAAAAGATAGGAGAGATAAGTAATGAGTGCAAAAGTAGGAATTTTGATGGGGAGCGATTCGGATCTTCCGGTTATGCAGAAAGCCGCAAAAATGCTTGAAAAATTTGGTATAGAGTATGAGATGACTATCATCTCTGCGCACCGTATGCCGGATACTTTTGTTGAATATGCGCAAGGTGCAGAAGAGAGAGGAATTGAAGTTATTATTGCCGGCGCCGGCGGTGCGGCTCATCTTCCGGGAATGTGTGCTGCGTTGTTTGACCTTCCGGTTATTGGGATTCCGATTCACACCAAGAGCCTTGGAGGTGTGGATAGCCTGTACTCTATTGTACAGATGCCTTCCGGGATTCCGGTTGCTACAGTGGCAATAGATGGTGCGGCTAATGCAGCCATTCTTGCGGCAAAGATTTTATCCGTGTCAGATAAAGATTTACGCATTAAATTAAAGGATTACAAAAAAGAGATGAAGGACGGAGTTCTTGCCAAAGCGGAGAAACTGGAGCAAATTGGTGTCGATGAATATATCCGTCAGATGTAGGGAGCAGGGGAAGTAGTATGAGGAAGGATACAAGTAAGAAGTTTATTCTTCTTGTTCTGATGTTGACGGCTTTTTGTCTTGGTGCGGGACTCATGACAAATGAGGCCGAAGCCAAGAAAAAGTCATTGCTTGTCCGGGTAACTGCCAATGGAAAAGTAAAGGGCAAAAAAAAATTAAAAGGAAGAGTTCTTGTTTGGTATGGAATTCCCTACGGGGCAACGACTGCAGGAAGAAATCGGTGGAAGGCGCCTCAACCCGTTGAGAATTGGAGCGGTATAAAAAAGACCACAAAAAAGAAAGCAAGTGCCATTCAGTATGTGAGCAAAGGGAAGGGATATAAAGGGACACAGGATTGTTTGTACGTCAATGTGTTTCGACCAAAGAATAAGAAAAAAAGCCTTCCTGTCCTTGTCTATCTTCATGGTGGTGGAAATACTGGTGGAGATTCTAACAGTGATTTTTCGAAGATGGCAAAAAAGATGCAGGTGGTTATAGTATCGGTATCGTTTCGACTTGGGGCATTTGGCTTTTTGAGCCATCCGGCGTTGAAAACCGGAAATAGCGATGAGGACAGTGGAAACTTTACTCTACTTGATATTAGAGCTGCGCTGCGTTGGGTTCAGAATAATATTTACGCCTTTGGGGGAAACCCGGGCAATGTTACTCTTTCAGGGTTTTCGGGTGGAGGAAGAAATGTACTGATGTGCCTGCTCTCTCCACTTATGAAGGGACTTTTTCACAAGGCATTCATTATGAGTAGTGGATTTACACTCTCTACGCCGTCAGATGGGCAGGCCTCCAGTGAAGACAAACTGGCGGAGATACTTGTTGGGCGAGGGGAATATGATACTTTGTGGGCTGCCAAAAGATATATAAAGACATTGAGTGTTTCACAATTGAAGATATATTTTAAGAGTCTTACGCTTGCTGAGATTGCAGGAATGTACAAAAATGCAAAATTAAAAACCGTAGATTATCCTCAGGGATTTCTTGATGGCACGGTACTTCCTTCGGAGGGACTAGATGTGATAAAAAATGGAACATACAACCGGGTTCCTCTTATGATTGGCAGTGACATGACAGAGTTTTCGTCTTTTGGCTGGCGATATGGAGTTAAAGAATTTGACAGTGAGTGGATGATTGCCAATGGAATTAATGCATTAGACGACATTATTATAAAGGGAATTAAATATGGAAGTCTACTACAGTCTGCTTACTATATAGAACGAAATGCTTTTGAAATTTTTAAGGATTCCGAGCATGATTATATTTATGCGTTTCGTACAAAGTGGGGAACGCGAAAAAAAGTTGTGGGCAGTTCGTTTTACTGCAACTATGTAGGGGCATATCATGGTCAGACAAAAGATTTTTTAATTGGGGAATACAAACATCGACTCAGTTCTTATGCGCCCAAAGCAGTATCTGCATCGAATGAAAAGGGGCGCAAGGCGCTCACAAGACAAATGAGAAAATATTTGAAGAATTTTATGAAAAGTGGAAATCCAAATGGAAGAAAGCTGGCACCGTGGTATGAGTGGACAGACTTGGAAGGTGCGAAAAAGGTGATGGTGTTTAATGCCAATAAAAAAAAGGTAACTTCCAGGATGACAAAAGTGATGTATGATGAACAGAGAATATTTAACAGAATGAGAAAAAGATTGTCCGGAACGGAATATAAGGCATTGACAGAGGTTTTATTTAAAGATCGTTTTTTTATGCCGGAAGTAACTCCGGAATATCGTCAATCTGTTAAATGATATGTGGAAATGGGGAATTTTGATGAGAAAAACATATAATATTGTAGTTTTTTTGTGTTTAACGTTTGCTCTTGTTGTGAGTGGGATGAGCGACATGAGTACTGTGAAAGCTGCGCAGACCAAATCAAATCTGACGCCTGTAATGAGTCAGATGAATCAAAATCAAACCCTTTCGCTGACTAGAACAATTTCCAAGGGAAAAATAAAAGGGAAAAAGATTAATTCCGGCAAAACAATGGTTTGGTATGGGATTCCTTACGGAGCAACAACAGCAGGAGTAAATCGCTGGAAGGAACCACAACCCGTTACATCGTGGAGTGGAACGAAAAAATTGACAACGAAAAAAGGCAATGCGGTTCGCTATAGCAGCACGGCGGCAGAAGGGTATACCGGTACGGAGGACTGTTTGTATGTGAATGTGTTTCGACCATATACAAAGAAGACTAACCTTCCTGTGCTCGTATATCTGCATTCAGGAGGAAATACAAAAGGAACGGCCAATGTCTCGTTTCAGAAAATGGCAGCTAAAATGAAAGTTGTAATTGTTTCCGTGTCTTTTCGGGTTGGGGCGTTTGGATATCTGAGCCACTCTGCGTTGAGAAATGGAACGGATTATGAAAATAGTGGGAATTTTGCGCTTCTGGATATTCGTGCCGCATTACAATGGGTACAAAGTGAGATTGAAGTCTTTGGCGGTAATCGGGATAACGTTACGCTTTCTGGCTTTTCGGCCGGAGCGAGAAATGTACTCATGTGTATGGCCTCTCCGATTATGAAAGGATTATTTCATAAAGCGTTTGTAATGAGCGGTGGTTTGACATTTTGTTCACCGGAGGAAGGAGAGGCTTCCGTGGATAGTAAACTGGCATCTGTTTTGGTTAAGCGGGGGACCTATTCTGCAACGGCCGATGCCAAGGCTGCTGTTGATGCTATGTCAGATGAAGAGGTGAGGAAACTGCTTTACAGTCTGAGTACGGCAGAGGTTGCAGCTATGTACAAGACATTAAGTTTTAAACTATCCAATTGTCCTCAGTGTTTTACGGACGGAAAGGTGATTCCGTCAAGTGGGAAAAAGGCCTTTACAAGCGGACAGTATAATCGTGTTCCTCTTCTGATTGGCACGGACGCTACAGAATTTTCTTTTCAAGGATGGACAAATGGTCTGAAGGCCTTTGGTGACTCGACTTTGTCTGATAGCGGGTTTTCTCAGGCACAGAGCATGATTCAAAAAGGAATTTACTATGGAAGTCAGATGCAATCCTGTTTTTATTTGGAGGAGGTTGCCTCAACAATCTCGCAGGATAATTCTCACCAGCCGATTTATGGCTTTCGAACAATGTGGGGTACCGATCAAGGTATTGTAAATGACGCATTTTATTCCAGCTTTGTTGGAGCATACCATGGACAAACAAAAAATTTCCTGATAGGTAAATATACAAAGTATAAGACAGAGTATTCACCCAATGCGATATCAACAGCGAATAAAAGCGGAAGGACTGCTCTTACGTCCCAAATGCGGAGTTATTTGAAAAAATTTATGTTATATGGAACTCCGAACGGAAAGAGCGGGACAGTCTGGAGTGCGTGGAGCAGTGCGGACGGGATTAGTAGAATTATGCATTTTGATGCTAATTTTACTACTACAACGTCAGCTATGGTATCAGAGCAGTATGACATGGATACTATTTTCCGGACGATGAGAGCAAATTTAACAGAGGATGAGTACAATAATCTGATAAATAAAGTATTTGCAAACTGCTATTTTATGCCTGATGATGTACCGGCTTATCGTTAACCGGAAATATTATGAATACGAAACATTTTTTTGACTGCATTGTAAAGATAGTCAAGAAAAGTTGCTTTTTTTACATCATACAGAGCATAAAGAGGAACGGAACCGAGTTCTTTACCTTGATATGAATAGTGTATGATTCCTATTTCTTTTCCTTTTTGAACGGGAGCTGTCAGGGAATGATATTGAATTTCCTGTTTGATTTGGTCTTTTTGGTAGTCTCCAAGGAAGGTATGAGTAAAATTAGTTTTTGCATAGGCAGTTACGTTGGCTGGGATTCCATTTTTTACGGGAATGGAATCCCGGTTTTTCGTGGTGGGTTTTGTCAGTATATCAGTATAGATGGAACAGTTGGCGAACCCATAATCCAAAAGTGATTGTGCTTCGCTAAATCGTTTTTTGTGGTCGGGGGCTGCCATGACAACAGCAATCAAATTTAGACCATTGCGGCTTGCTGTGGCACTGAGACAGTATTTTGCCTTGCTTGTGGATCCGGTCTTTAATCCGGTTATACCCTCATAAAATCGTATGAGTTTGTTGGTATTGGTGAGACCGAATTCAGAATCGCCTTTTTGGGTGTGATGTGTGATAGTATCCATCCATACGGTAGAATAATTAGAGATTTGAGGATGTTTCATAATTAACTCTTTTGACATTAACGCTACATCATAGGCAGAAGAGTAATGCCCGGATTTTATGTCATCGTCAAGACCGCTGCAATTTTTAAATTGCGTGTGTGACATTCCAAGACTTTTTGCTTTTTCATTCATCATAGCGACAAACGCATCTTCTGAGCCTGCTATTTTTTCTGCCATGGCAACTGCGGCATCATTAGCACTGGCGATGCTAATACATTTAATCATAGTATCTACTGTTTGTGTCTCACCTGCTTCTAAGAAAACCTGTGATCCGCCCATGCTTGCGGCGTGTTCACTCACTGTTACAGAGTCATTTAGGGAGAGTTTTCCACTGTCAATGGCATCAAAAATTAAAGTTAAAGTCATAATTTTTGTGATGCTGGCAGGAACTACTTCTTTATCTTTGTTCTTTTCGTAGAGGATTGTTCCTGTGTTTCCGTCCATCAGAACGGCAGATTTGGCAGTAATCGATACTGCACTTCCGGTGGAAACATATTCACTTTTGGCACAAGAAACTTTGGAATCAGACAGCAATATTCCGGTAAATGTTATTGAAAAAACGATAATTAGGAGTTTTTTCATGTTTTTTGCTCCTTTGATTATACTTTTTTATTAAATATATTCAAAAAAAATCATGTTATGCTTTAAATTGTGTACAAAATGTGATACAATGAATATCGATAATGTTTTCAGTTTTTACTGAGAAAGGAGAATAAAAATGAAGAAATTCAAAAAAGGCATGTCGATTGTTCTTTCGTCTGCGCTTGTTCTGACTTTGGGACTGACACAGGCATCAGAATCTGAGGCTGCTGCAAAGGTGAAACTTTCTAAGAAGAAAGTCACAATTACTGTTGGAAAGAGTAAAAAAATTACTCTTAAAAACTCCAAGAAAAAGGCAAAATGGTCAATTAAAAAGGGGAAAAAAATTATCAAATTGACCAAGAAGAAAAAGAAAAGTGTAACAATTAAAGCTGTGAAAAAAGGTACAGCAACCGTTGTTGCTAAAGTAGGCAAGAAAAAATACACCTGTAAAGTAACTGTTAAGGCAAAGAAGAGCACTGCAAATGCGAATACAGCAGCAACAGCAACTCCGACTCCTGCTCCGAATACGGCAACAGCAACACCTGCTCCGGCTTCAGATGACAAAAAGGAGACAGTGGCTGCTACATCCATTACATTGGATCGCTCACAGATTGGACTCGCTGTTTCGGATACAGCACAACTTGATTGTAGTAAAAAGCAGTTGACGGCAACTGTATATCCGGAAAATGCAACAGATAAAACTGTTACATGGAAGTCGTCAAATACTTCTTTAGTTACTGTGAGCAGTACCGGTGAGATCTCTACCACATCTGCTACGGCAGGAACTGCAACAGTTACTGCAACAACAGCGAATGGTAAATCCGCCACATGCGAAGTAAAAGTATGTCCGAAAGTGACTGCCTTTGAAGTGAATGAAAAGGATACAGCATATAGTGTTATCAAGACGGCTTCTAACTATTTGCCGGAAGTAAAAGATGCTTATACGATTACGCCGGAAGAGTCATCGGCAGCAATTGAATTTGTTTCTGATGATGAGATGATTGCAGGAGCTTCTGCAGATAATAAACTTGTTGGTAACGGTACTGGTACAACGGATGTTACTATTAAACTTGGTGGCAAGTCCGGAAAAGTAACGGTGAAAGTGTCAAAAAATACAGTGGCAATTCACGATCCTTCTATCTTTAAAGATCCAAAATCCGGTAAGTATTATACCGTAGGTACCGGTCTTGGCATGGCAGAGTCCGTTGATCTTAAAGAATGGACTTCCACAACAAATGGTGAGGGCCTTCTGAAAGATGGTATGACAGCTGTGAAGCCATTAACTGATTACACCGGAGGAAGTGCGATTGGAGATATTTGGGCTGCAGATATGGTTTATATTCCGGAAACTAAGAAATATGTGATGTATGTCTGTGCAAATGGTGTGACAACAGATAAAAGTAAGAATGCATACGCAAGAGTAGCAATTGGTGCTCTTACATCGGATAATGTGACCGGACCATATGAGTATGCACAGACGATTGTATGTTCTGACTGGACAACGGCAGAACAGATGGAAAAGTCCAATATCCGTGAGGCTCTTGGTCTTAGTGATACGGATACGATTCCGGCAAGATATGATGTGGCACAGGATGCCTACGATGCGATTGATCCAAATCCTTATTGGGGTCATGACGGTAATTTGTATCTTTCATGGGGATCTTTTACCGGAAATGGTGTTATTGCCATTTTGAAACTGAATCCAAAAACCGGTCTCAGAAGTCCGGAGTACAACTATGAGTACGATGCGGACAAGAAGCAAGATCCATATTTTGGTAAGACAGTGACAAAAGGCTATTATGGTGAGGGACCGTATGTTCTCAAGGTTCCGAATAAGGAATCATCGACCGGATATTACTATTATCTGTATACTTCATCAGGAACTCTGGCAAATTCCGGAACTTATGTGATGAAAGTTGCACGTTCTGAAAATCCAGATGGACCGTTTACAGATTATGCCGGTACTGATACGTTTACAAGCAGCGGTACTTTAGTGCAGTATAATTATCGCCTTAGCAACCAGACACAGGCATTTATGTCCATGGGTGGTAACTGCGCATATTATGACGAAGAGACGGGAAAATGCTTTGTTGAATACCATAATAAGTTTGCAGATGGTTCAGCTAGTCCGGGTACTCATATGCTCAAGATTCACCAGATGTTCATTAATGAAGAGGGCTGGCCGGTTGTAACACCGTTTGAATATAATGGAGAGACAATTGCTGATTCCTATGATACAGCGCAGATTGCCGGTGAATATGAGTTTGTTGTGCACGATAATAAGACAAATCGTACGGCAGTTGTTTCCGGTAGAAGTTTTAGTTATAAAGAGAGTCGTTGTCTGACTCTGACAGAAGATGGCAAGGTGACAGGTGGTCTTGAAGGAACATGGAAAGTTGATGGCAATCAAGTGACAATTACTGCCGGAAATGTTACTTATAAGGGCGTTCTTTTAGAACAGTATCAGGATGATGCTAATAGTGCCGGAAATGTAACAAGCTTCGATAAGACAATGGTATTTACAGCACAGGGAAGCAACTCTACTGTTTTATGGGGGGCAAAATCAACAAAGGATGGTAAAGAGGCTGCAGCTTATGACTTATCACTTCTTGAAATGATTTCAACTGCAAGTGCAGATTTTACGCTTCCTACCGATAGCGGAACATTTGGTTCAACAATTACTTGGACATCAGGCAATGCAAAAGTTATCAAAGTAGACGGAACAACTGCAAAAGTAACACGTCAGGATGATGACAAGAAGATTACATTGACAGCAGTTGCTCAAAAAGACGGAAAGAAAGCAACAAAGGCTTTCTCGGTGGCAATACCGGCTTATGAATTGATTTTGCCAAAAATCATTGAAAAGGCAAGTGATTATACGTTGCCATTGAAGACACCTCAGGGAACGACAATCACATGGACATCAACCGATACTTCAGTCATTGATACAGATGGTACGATTACTGTTCCGGCATCAGGTACAAAGATGGTTGCTTTTGATTGTAAATTTTGGATGTTGGCGTTAAATGTGTTTGATTCTT
>CAMVIN010000089.1 GCA_947167565.1 uncultured Clostridia bacterium
CACTTCTTGACTTATGCTCTCCCACGCTGTCCAACGTGTTGTCCACACCGAGTCCCAGCGGGTCAAAAGCGGAGTCATGCAGCAGTTCCACCTGCTTTTGAATGTCCTCTAACGTAATACCTCCAATCCGCGATACCGTATCCGTAAAGTAAGTATCTGTCACTTCTTTTGAAATTCCAATCGCTTCAAATATTTTTGAACCTTGATAAGACTGAATCGTAGAAATACCCATTTTAGAGGCAATCTTTACAATACCATGAAGGACTGCATCATTATAGTCATTCACTGCCGCATAATAATCTTTATCTAACATACCGCTGCTGATTAAACGGCGAATCGTATCCAGCGCAAGGTATGGATTGACCGCACAGGCACCGTAGCCGAGCAGTGTCGCAAAATGATGAACCTCTCTTGGTTCTGCGCTCTCTAAAATCATCGCTACACTTGTTCAAGCAAAGAAGGAATTGCCACATGGTTTTCATCCACTCCGCGGTCAGAGAGAATCAGAACATTGACACCCTCTTTATACGCCCGGTCTGCCTCCACAAAAAGACGTTCAATCGCCTTTTTCAGGGATGTATTTTTGTAATAGAGAATCGGAATGACACCAACCTTGAATCCCGGTACTTTCATATCCTTAATTTTCAACAAATCTGTATCTGTCAAAATTGGATTATGAATCTGAATCACCCGGCAATTCTCCGGTTTTTCACGAAGAATGTTACCATCCTCACCAATATAGGTTGTGGTCGAAGTCACAACCTCCTCACGAATTGCGTCAATCGGAGGATTGGTCACCTGCGCAAATCTTTGTCTAAAATAATTAAATAATGGCTGTGGCTGCTCGCTCAGAACAGGAAGCGGTGTATCCGTTCCCATTGCAGCAATCGGCTCCGCACCGTTTCTTGCCATCGGAAGAATGGAGTTTTTCACCTCTTCATAGGTATATCCAAACACCTTCTGCAGGCGTCTTCTCTCTTCCGTAGAATACTGTGGTGTGCGCTGATTTGGAATATGCATATCCTTCAAATGAACCAGATAATTGTCCAGCCACTCACCATAAGGCTGTCTTGCCGCATATTTTTCTTTCAACTCATCGTCATCTACCAGTTCTCCTCTAACGGTATCTACAAGAAGCATTTTCCCCGGACGAAGGCGGTCTTTTTTCACTACATGCTCCTCGGCAATCGGCATAACGCCGACCTCTGACGAGAGAATCAGCTGATCATCATCCGTAATATAATACCGGGATGGGCGAAGTCCATTGCGGTCAAGCACAGCTCCCACCAGATCTCCATCCGAAAAAAGAATCGATGCCGGACCATCCCACGGTTCCATCATAGTAGCATAATACTGATAAAAATTCTTCTTGGACTCACTGATATAACGGTTGTTCTCCCACGGCTCCGGGATTGTTATCATAACCGCAAGCGGGAGTTCCATACCGCTCATCACCAGAAATTCCAGTGTATTGTCTAACATTGCGGAATCTGACCCCTCTGTATTGACAACAGGGAGAACCTTATGGAGTTCTCCCTGTAAATGTTCGGACTCCATTGTCTCTTCTCGTGCCAGCATCTTGTCGGCGTTTCCGAGAATGGTATTAATTTCACCGTTATGTACGATAAAACGGTTGGGATGAGCACGCTGCCAGCTCGGTTGTGTGTTCGTAGAAAATCTTGAGTGCACAATAGCAATCGCCGACTCATAATCAATGTCCTGCAAATCATCAAAAAAGAGTCTGAGTTGCGCCACTAAAAACATACCCTTGTACACGATTGTCCTCGATGAAAGGGATACCACATAAGTATCCTCATTGGATTGCTCGAATACGCGTCTGGCAATGTAGAGTTTTCGGTCAAAATCCAGTCCCTTCGCCACATCTTTTGGTTTTTTTACAAAACACTGCATGATTTTCGGCATACACTCCACTGCTCTTTTTCCGAGAATGTCCGGTGCAATCGGAACCTCACGCCAGCCGAGGAACTCCATGTCTTCTTTGACGATAATCGTCTCAAACATTTTCTTTGCCTGGTTTCTCTTCAATTCATCCTGCGGAAAAAAGAACATGCCGACACCATATTCCCGCTCTCTTCCGATGTCAATTCCCATCTTCCTTGTCACTTTATGAAAAAACTTGTGTGAAATCTGAAGCAGGATTCCAACGCCGTCACCGGTCTTTCCCTCGCCGTCTTTTCCCGCGCGGTGTTCCAGATTTGCCACAATCTCGAGCGCGTTTTTGACGGTATCATGTGTCTTTTTTCCCTTGATGTTGACAATTGCGCCGATCCCGCAGTTGTCGTGCTCAAAGCTCGGGTGATACAGACCAATCGGTTTCCTGTTGCATTCCTCTACATACTTGCTCATGTTATCATTCCTCTCTGGATATAAATAAAAAGACGTCAAAAGAATACAGTATCTCTGTATCTTTGACGTCTTTGTCTTTCAGCATTATATAACAGTTGAGAAAAAAATGCAAGAACTTTTTTCTACAGACCTGTCGTCAATTCTAATCCCCGCTCCCGTCCGCTCCGTCACTCATACCATAGCTTCGACTTCGAATTCCTCTCTTGAAATATCAGCATTCTGGCTTATAACCAGCACTTGTGGACTGCATCTGACAAAAGAACACTTTTGATTTTTCATCAGATCCAATTCAGTTATCAGACACCCGTAAATATTAATATATATCAGTTTACTGTTGTACTCCAGATTTAATTCACTGATTTTGGTTCTATTACAATAAAGCTCCTTCAGTTCTGTATTACCACTCACATCGAGCACGCTAATATCAGAATTTGAACACTTGAGATAGGTAAGCCCTGTGTTATGGCTCACATCAAGCGACGTAATTTTATTGCCGGCACAGTTAAGAGACTTCAACTTTGTGTTTTTACTCACATCGAGTGCCGACAGACCACAGAACCCGCAATTAAGTGTAGTCAGTTCTGTATTGCCGATAAGCGTCATGGCTGTCAGTGTGTTCCCCCTGCAGTTTAGTGTTTCCAATTGAGTGCAGCCCGAAAAATCAAGTGTAGTGAGCTCATTAAACTGACAATAAAACTCGGTAAGCAGGACCAGTTCTCCGATATCTAACCGACTGATTTTGTTGCGACTGCAGCATAGGTTCTTCAACTTTTTATTTGAGCTGACATCCAATTTAGTGAGTTGATTTGAACTGCAGCTGAATTCTTCCAGTTTACGATTCTCCTTTATATTGACAGAGGTAATACTATTGCTGTCTAAATTAAGATCTCTCAACTCAGTAAATGCGCTGAAATCCGCCTTTCCCGACATTCTACAACCTTGGATATAGAGCTTCACGACATGACCATTTTCCCATGTACAGATATAATTATGAATGACTCCTGAGAGCTCCATATGGTAGCTTGGCGGTATATATCCGCACTGTTTCAGCAGTTTTTTCAGTGCCTTGACCTCGGTCTCATTTTTATCGGAAGTCTTTGCCGCCGTAACTTTAACCTTACAGGTATATTTCTTTTTGCCTGCCTTAGCGAAAATTTTTGCCGTGCCCGCCTTTTTCGCCTTCACCTTTCCCTTCTTTGATACTGTGACGATCTTCTTTTTGGAGGAGGACCATTTGGTCTTTTTCCTGCCTGAAAGATTTTTTATTTTGAGTTGATAGGTCTCTCCCACTTTCAACTTTAAGGATTTTTTATTCAGCGCGACCTTCTTCCCCTTCACAACACTTGATTGAGTCTTTGCCTCCGAATGGAATGACACAAAGACAACTGACAGCAGCATCACCAAAAGAAGTCTCCCAAATAAATTTTTCAATCGTGCCAAAGTTTCTTTTCCACTTTCTATTTCTCTATTCATCCTCCACCTCATCTCTGTCCCATCCACGGAACTGCTCTATACTCAGAGCGAAATTTCAAAGTCCTGCTCCTCTCACGCTCTGTACACCGTTGCATTCCGAACAGCTATCTTGACATTTTTTCCGCACTCAACATAGCTGAGATGATCGAGCCCGCTCAAATCCAGTTCAGTGATTGGAGTGTAACTGACATGCAGCCTGGTCAAATGCAAATTATTCTCCAGATTCAGCTCTTTGATAAGCGTACTTGTACAATCCAATTTATATAGCATCAAGTTGTGGCTTACATCCAGTTCGGTAATTGCTAATCCGCAACAGGACAAATCCTTCAATTCGGTATTTGCGCTCACATCTAATTTTGTGATTTCCTTATTAAAGTCGCATTCCAGTGTGTGCAGCCGCACATTGGCAACGACATCCAACTCTGTCAGTAAATTCCCATCACAAATCAGACATTCTAAGTTCTGGCAGCCGGAAACATCAATCGATTTTATTTTATTGTAAGAAAAAGTCAGTTCTTTGAGAGCATCCAACTCGCCCAGTTTCAGTTCTGAGATATTGTTCTGAGATAGAATGACCTTTTGTAACTGCCTGTTAGCACTCAAATCCAGTGAGGTGAGTGAACAATTCGAGCATTCAAGATCGTAAAGCGCTTTATTTCCTCTCAGATCCAACTCACTGATATTGGTACAGTACCAACAGTCTAAAAGTTCCAAGGCCGAATTTTTACTCAGATTCAACTGCGTAATATTGCTTCTTTTGCAGATAAGTTCACTCAATTCCGTATTCTTTGTCACATCAATCTTTCGCAAATATGCATCTGTTAAATCGAGTTTTTTTAACTTTGGAAACGGGCTGAAATCAACCTCTGTCACTGATATTTTGTATGGGCTGAAATCAAGCTCTGTCAGATGACCATTTTCCCATGTGCAACTGCAGTTTGCATCCAGTTTGAGAAGTTCTGCCAGTGCCTCCTGCTCACCCCTGTCCAGATCATCCCTAAAAGCCTGCTTTTGGGCAGAAGATGTTTTTTTTGCCGCCGTAACCTTAACCTTACAAATATATTTCTTTTTGCCGACCTTTGCGTAAATCTTAGCCGTACCCTTTTTCTTGGCTGTCACCTTTCCCTTTTGCGTGACGGTGGCGACCTTCTTTTTCGAAGATGACCACTTGATTTTTTTCTTTTTGGAAATATATTTTAATTTGAGATTGTAGGTCTTTCCCACCTTTAACGTAAGATTTTTCTTGTTCAGCGCGACTTTCTTCCCCTTCGCCGCACTTGCCTGAGTCCTTATCGCCGAAAGGGAGGTCACAAAGACAGCCGACAGCAGCACTAACATAATACGGTAGCCCACACTAAATTTTTCTTTCATCCTATACCTCATTTTCACATAATTTTATTGCACTCATAAAAACTTTTTCACTACATAAATATATCAAGAATACCGGGTCACTCTGGCATGAAGAACCGTCAGATCTACGCCGTCATCACAGTAGACAATCGTACACTTCTCATGTCTGCTCATATCCAGTGCTTTAATTTTGGTTCCCACGATGGAGAGCTCTACTAATTCCGGATTGTTTTCCAAATTCAATTCACAAATCGATGTGTTGCCACAATATAACTTCTCCAATTTTGTGTTTTTGCTCACTTCCAGCTCACTGATCTGTGTAGAGCCGCAACTCAGATCCTGTAGTTTTGTATTCCTGCTGACATCTAATTCTGACACCCTTGTATTGTAGCAGTCAAGTATGGTGAGTTCCGTATTGGCCCGCAAATCAAGCTGGGAAATGGAGGTCGAATAGCATTTAAGTTCTGTGAGTCGTGGACAGTGGCTCACATTCAGCGCCGCAAGGTCTTCATTATCATGGCAAATAAGTTCTGTCAGCGCCCTGCAGTCACTCACATCCAGCTTCTTGATGTGGTTTTCAGCACAAGATAATTTTTCAAGTTTCTGTGCTTTCCCCAGCCTCAGCTCACTGGTTTCACAATGATAGCAGTTCAACTCTGTCAACCCGGTACTGTTGCTCACATCTAAAAGTGGAATTGAGGCACCATCATTACAATTAAATTGGCATTCCAGAACCTTTAGCGCCCTGTTATTACTCACATCCAGTCCCTTCAAATTATTATCACTGCACTTAAGTGTCTCCAACAACAGATTCTTTTTTACATTGATTCCCGTCAGACAATTTCCGCTCACATCAAGATGGCGCAGATAGGTGAATGGACTGAAATCAATCGTTCCCACGATACTGTTCCACCTTGAACTATAATCTTCCTTTGAAAGAAGCATTTCATACCATTCATGGGAACTAAAATTAATCGCCGTAAGATGTCCGTTTTCCCAGGTGTAAAAGAATTTGTCCGACAAATCGGATGATAAATATTTATAATTATCTACAATATTTATCAGAGCAAGCTGTTCCTTTTTATTCTTTTTCCTGTCATAAGTTGTCACCTTGCAGGCATATTTTTTCTTTCCCACCTTTGCATAAATATTAGCCGTCCCCGCCTTTTTCGCCGTCACTTTCCCTTTCTTTGAAACTGTGGCGACCCTCTTTTTGGAGGATGACCATTTGACTTTTTTCTTTGCCGGGATATTTTTTAACTTGAGTTTGTACGTCTTGCCGGAACCCAGCGTAAGAGTCTTTTTATTCAGTGCGACCTTTTTCTTTTTTGCGGCAGTCGATTTGGTTTTTGCCGCGGCATCCGGATGTACTGCCAGCATCACCACTGTCAGCATCAGCACAGACATCATCCATACCAGTCTCATTCTCCCTGCTATTTTTCTCTGAATAAACATGAAACATCTCCCCTGTTCTTCTAAAAGCCATTCACCTCTTGAAACTGCCGACAATAAACAGCGACCGGATCCTCACGCCATCGCGTGATACTCGCATGACTGCTCCTCACCACAACATCCTCGCTGCACCGGACGAAGGTGCACTTCTTGTAATTGCTCAGATCCAGCTCCTTAATTGCCTCAATACCGTAAATTTCAAGACGCTCCAATTCCATATTGTTTTCAATATTTAATTCCTTCAAATTGAGATCATTGCATGCCAGATTGGTCAGTTTTGTATTCCGGCTCACATCGAGTTCTTTGATTCCTGTCGCAGAGCAATCGAGACTGGTCAACGCCTCGTTCTGACTCACATCCAATTCTGCCAGCGCCTTGTTATCATAGCAGAGCAGGATGGAAAGATTACCGCTCTTGCTGACATCCAGGCTCTTGAGAGAACCCATGTGACAATCCAGTTCTGTCAGCGACACGCAGTCAGACAAATCAAGCTCCGTTATCGCACAATAGGAACACCGCATCTTATTCAGTGAACGACAGCCTGTCAGCACAAGTGAATTCAAATCATAATTGGCAATACAATCGAACTCCTTTAAGGAATCCAGATTTGCAAGACTCAATGACTCAATCATATTATGTCCACAAATAATTTCCTCCAACTTTCTGTTTGCACTGAGATTCAGTGAGGTGAGCTCATTGTTTTCGCAGTTCAAACTTTTCAGTTCCGGGTTGTTGGTCAAATCCAGCGCGGTAATACTATTTGTTCTGCAATTCAGTACAGTCAGTTTTGGATTTCCCTTTACATTGACCAACGTCAAAAATCCCCCTTGCAGTTTTAGTTCCCTCAAATAAGGGAACGCACTGAAATCTATTGTTCCCTTAATATCACAATAGTATAAATTTAATTTTACTAAATGTCCCTTTTCCCAGGTATACTGATAATACCTGTTGCGGGTAGCTGACTGGTGGGCGATACCCGAATGCCCGGAACTGCCTGTTGGCACCTCCTTGCCACTGTAATCAGCAGCCCCTTTACACAGAGAAAGAATTTTTCTGAGGGCAATCTGCTCATTTTTGTCCTTATCAGCGTCATAGGTCACTGTTGCTTTCTCTGCAGTCTTATTCGTCGTCACCTTCACTTTACAGGTGTACTTTTTCCTGCCGACCTTTGCGTAAATCTTAGCCGTACCCTTTTTCTTCGCAGTCACTTTTCCTTTCTTTGATACCGCTGCGACCTTCTTTCTCGAAGATGACCACTTAATTTTTTTCTTTTTGGAAATATTTTTTAATTTGAGATTATAGGTCTTTCCGACCTTTAACGTAAGATTTTTCTTGTTCAGCGCGACTTTTTTTGTCGACGATGATTTCGATTTTGCCATGACAGTATCCGACCGATGCGCCGTAACACAAAACAACAGTACACCCGACAACAGAATACTGAAAATAAAATAAAAATAAATTTTCCCCTGTCTCATCCCGCTCACCCTTTCCCAACGCTTAAGACCTGCTCGCCATCAGTCACTATCCACACAATAATATTTGGCAAATATTGTCTCATATGACAGTGTCAAAATTATGGCAAACACGTCACTCCCCCTGCTCATCCCCGCGGTGCAGTTCCGCTTCAACCTCCCGCTCTGCCTCTTCCTTAAAGTCCTCTATTGTCTCCTGGTTAAGAATCGGTAAATCTTCCAGAGACTCAATGCCAAAGTATCTCAGAAATTCCTCCGTCGTGGCAAAGAGAATCGGCTTGCCCGGCGCGTCAAGACGCCCCGCCTCACAGATGAGACCATACTCCACCAGTTTATTGACCGCGTGGTCGCAGGACACCCCGCGAATCTTCTCGATTTCAATACGTGTAATCGGCTGCTTGTACGCGATAATAGAGAGGGTTTCCAGAAGTACATCTGTGAGAACCTGCTTCTTCGGAATGTGTGCCACCTTAATCAGATACTCATACATCTCTGGTTTTGTACACAGTTGAAAAGATCCATCTAACTCAATCAAATGAATGCCTCTATCCTCTTCCTGATACCTGGTCATCATGCTGCGGATTATTTTTCGTACTGTATCCTCATCGTGCTCCACAGCAGCCGCCAATCGCTCAATTTCTACCGCTTCACCCATAGTAAAAAGAATGGCCTCAACAACAGCCTCCAGTTTTTTTATATTCAATTCTCTTCCTCCAATTCCTTCCCCTTCTTGCTCGGTTGATAGGTGATTTCTATATCATCAAAAATATTTTTTTGCACAATGTGAAGTTTTCCTGTCTTCATCATCTCAAGGACACTTAAGAATGTTACAATAATATAGTCTTTACCGTGCCCTGTCTCAAGAAGTTTTCTGAAACTGAATGTGCCATGAAGCATGGCATACTCCTCAACAAAAAGCATCTGATCCTCGATATTAATCTCTTCTTTTTCAATCTCACCGAACTTGCTTCGTATCGGATCAATCTTGTCCACCTGTTTCTGCATGACAGAGTCAAAAATAGATTGCAGTTTTGTCAGAGTGACTTCTGACAACAATTCATCATAGTCAACCTCTTCCCTAAAATTTCTGACCTCATCCGGTATCGATGGTTTTTTAAAAAACACCCTCGCTGCGTCGTACTGACGGTCTTTCAGTTCAAAAGAGGCATATTTATACATCTTATATTCAAGTAGCCGCTCTACCAGTTCCTGACGCGGATCTTCTTCTTCCTCTTCTTCCACTTCTTCATCCGGAAGAAGCATTTTTGACTTGATACGGACAAGTGTTGCCGCCATGACAAGAAACTCGCTCATGACATCCATATCCTTTGTATCCATGTGACTAACATAATCTAAGTATTGCTCTGTGATCAGAACAATGGGAATGTCGAAGATATCCACTTTATTTTTTTCAATCAAATGAAGCAGCAAATCAAGAGGCCCGTCAAAAACCTCTAACTTGACATTCAATTCCATTGTTCGTCACCCCCATTACTTAATTTTTGCTAAAATATTTCGACCCCTTAACAACATTATATTTCGAATCATATCCCTCAAATGGTAAGGTCTGATTTTTCTCGTAATATTCTTTCAATTCGTTATAGGATTTTTTGCGCTCTTTTATTACTTTACCAATGTTTTCTCTTGTTAAGTACTGACCAAAACCTTCATATGGACATTCTTTTCCGGCCATTGTATCTACCATCAAATCTGCAATCTCATAGTAAAAATGTGCAGCATTGTAGTAATTGTAAGGACAGAGAGCAACTTTATTATATGTGTTGAAATTCCAGACACCACTGCTTTTTTCTCCCTCATCCATAAGCATGACAACTTCTTCCATAAAACTATAAAAGGCATCTCCATCATACTTAATAATCTGAGGTTCAAACAGAGAAGCAAAGTAAACCTGCAGTTCCACATCGTTCTCATCACAAAGTGCTTTGATTTCTCTCAAAATAGCCAGACACTGAAGTGAAATCTCTTCTAATCCCTTTGCCTTTTTGGTAAAATAACGGTAAAGAGATTTTGAATCATCCATCACATATTTGTAGTAAGCATCCAAATCTTTGCTCTGAAAATCATAATAGTGCTGTAAATTTCGTTCACCTGATTCAAGATTCGGGTCATTTGCTGTCGCACCAGCCGTCAATTCATCATACGTAATCTTCGGATTTTTCATCAGCATCTGAATGACTTCAATAAATTTGGACTCTCCACTGAGAACAGCAGGCACTTCATATATCGTTCCTTTATCTTCACGACTCAACTCATAAAGTTCCGATGAGGAAATCTGCAAGAGAATCTTTTTCGCATTTGTATTTTCAACAATATACTTTGCATAGGCAAGATAATCCGGAAAATTACCGGAGAGAACCCAGCAATTATAATAGTTATAACCGTCTAATTCTTTTAACTTAGATGGTTTAACAGCACCGCCTTTGGAACCGCATATTAAATAGGCATCATACTGGTCACCATAGTATTTGATATGCTCTGCCTTCAATTCACGCAAATAATCGTCCTCATCCATTGTGTAATCGTCGCCGTGCTGGGCTGAAAAATATTTATATGGATCATAAAAATAATTAATTGACATAATTGCAAGAATACAGGCAAGTATTATTGCAATAAAAGAAATCGTCCATTTTTTAGCATTCATAATCGCACTCTCCTTCTGCTATTAAAACTGGAAGTACAAAAATTGTACAACCTTGTCCATGTTACAGATACAAGCAGCTAAAATCACGCTGGCATATGCAAGCCATTTGAAACTTGGCTTAAAATGCTCTTCCGTAATCTTCTTTGTTGTCGGAAGAAACCAACAAATAGCAAGTCCGATAAATGTGAGAGCAATGTTATACCAGTTGCCTGTCACAAAATTCATAAAACCATCTGCACTGAGGTTATGAATATTAATCAATCCCAGAAATACCTTGGCAGCTTCTTTGAATGTTGATGCAACGAAAAGGATTCGCATGAGAATGGCAAGGAAAAAGGTAACAAGTACTCCAAGCCAAACCGGTAATGCCTTATCCGGATGATTCCGCTTACGCCAGGAGGCAAAACATACCAATGCCCCATTCAAAACACCCCATGCGACAAAAGTCCAGCCAGCACCATGCCAAAAGCCGGACACAAAGAATGTACACATCGTTGCCACATAATAGTTACGATATTTAACACCTTTGCGATACACGTTTCTGAAAATGTAGGCTCCAAGAAAACGAGATAATGTCATGTGCCAACGCTGCCAATATTCCTGAAAATCCTTGGCTTTATATGGTGAATTAAAGTTTTGCGGAATAATGATGTTGAACATCCAGCCCAAACCAATTGCCATATCCGCATACCCCGACAAATCAAAATAATAAGAGATTGTATACTCCAGTGAATGGAACCACGACTGAAGCATTGGCATATTGCTATGAATATTATCATAAAAAGTCTGTGCATCCGTGGTCAACGGATCCGCGAGAAACATCTTTTTTCCACAGCCAATAGAAAAGATAAAAAGTCCCTTGGCTACATTATTCCAGTTGATTTTACAGTTTGACTCATCCGCAAATTGGGGAACTACCTCTGCATGATGAATAATCGGTCCCACAATCAACTGTGGAAAAAAAGTTATAAACAAAAGATAATCTAACACATCATATGACTCTGTCTCGCCTCTGT
>CAMVIN010000090.1 GCA_947167565.1 uncultured Clostridia bacterium
TGAGCGGTGTTGCCGGAAGCATAAAAGCCAGCACCGTCATCATACATACCGCAATCCCTCTTTTTAATAACATTCTCTTCATCCTATCCTCCTATCCGAAGCGTGACCATGTGTCCGGCTCTCCGGTAAGACCACTTATGACGCTTCTTTTTACTATCCTATACACCATGGAAACCTAATATGTTTTTCTTATGTGACCTACTATACCATCCCTTGTCCATCAGATGTCCATCAGAAACCAAAGAATCCGGACATTTATGTTCGAATTCTTTTGTTTTAACTCTCTTAACAGTCACAATCTCCGTGTTTATTCTTCCTGCCTTTTTCTGCGGCGGACGTTCGTTGTAATCGCTCCGATGAAGATACCTGCCCCAAGACCAATAGTAGCAATCAGGACGAACACACCTGTGCTGACTGCCGTGCCGGCACCCTGTTCTGCGCCCATTGATGCATCAGCCTGCGCCGTCGGAACGCTATAATTTATCTGCGCATCCGCATGCGTAAAGAAAAGATACGTACCGTTATTCTTGTCGTTATATGACCATCCGCTATCACCATCGGCAAAGGTCAGGTTCTGTGCCACGCTCGGCGTGCCGAACATATGGAGAGGCGAATAGCTGCTATCCGGAATGGATGAGTCCCCTGTCTTTACAACCATGCCGCTTCCTTCCTTCGGTGCTAATATAGGGTTCCCGGCTTTTTTGTCCTTGGTATAATAGAGTGCTAGCCACTGCTTGGAACTGCCGGCATTCAAGTCTCCGGGCTGCTCATCCTGATCATGAACATTCTTGTAAGCCACATAGGCCGACTCTTTAGTCTCGCTATAGTTGATATCAACCATATGATGCGGTATCGCTATATGTTCTACATGATAATATTTATACATCGCTATCGAAGTAAGTACGATATCGGTCACAGCCAGAGCGACCGTAAATATCGTGGCTCCCCACTTTAATCCGTTATATATATTATATTTTGGGTTGGCAACTGCGGCTTGTTTTGTCATTTTTTCACTCTCTACACTTGCTCTTAACTGAGCAAATGTTTCTTGCGCTTCGCTGCCTTTTATTTCAGCAGCTTTGGAAAATTTTTCAAATTCTTTAAATGTATCAGCTGTTTTTACGTAATTCATCCGGATATGATCAACAACTTTTTCTCCAAATTGTTCATTTAATTCATTTAAAGTTTGTGCGCCTCTTCCATTTGTAAATCCTTCAAAGTACTTTTTTAATATCTGCTCAAATCTACTTGCCATTTTTTCTTCAGCAGTCATTTCTACAATTTTAGTAAGTGTCTTTTCTGTAAACTTCTGTGCAACAGCAAATCCAACAGCTGTACACGATAGTGTAGCAGCACCAATGCCCATTGCTACCGATAATACAGTTGGCGCACCATTTTTGAAGAAAGCGTTAGACCATGAATCCGATACCCCGTTAGAATATTTTTTCGCAGTCGCGGTCACTGCAACTCCACCTCCAAATACATCCCGGTCTACACCTTCGTATATTGATATCTTCTCATTATTATTTAAATTTTTTATCGAATCCTCTATGGAATTCGTATACTCATCAAGCGCCTCCTTGTCTTCTGCGGTTGATAGTTTTGACAGGGTGCCTGCCATACCTGCATCATAATTATTGTATATGTTGGCTCCGAGTGCATCCTGAATGAGGTTATATATACCTACAGACTCACTGAGCGCAGCTATCTGTCCCTTACTAAGGCACGCAGCCATCGGATAGAGTACCTCTATTCCTTCTCTTTTTATCTCGTCAACTGTCTTTGCAAACAGGCTTAATACTGTATCATCTTTCCCATAATCATATCCGAGCAGTGATATAAGTGTGATCATCTCCTGATAATCAGCAAATTCCTCGCTGTCTATACTCTTATCTGCCGACCAATCAAGATACTCTGCCAAACCGGCATCTTCAAGACCGTATTTTTTCTGAAAATCACCAAAACCCTCGATCCTGTCACTGATATCACCCCAGTTTTCAAGGATTAAATTGGCTGTATCCTTGTACTGCTTGTCCAGTGTTTTTACTACATTCCCCGCAGACATGTTCTTGGAAAATGCATTTTTCAGCATATCATAACTCCCGAGTTTGCTCAAACGGTCAAGCCATGTGGTCTTTTCTGTATCACAAGCAGATGCCAGCTGCTGCTGGATGGTAAGAACTACCAAACCGTTTGCCTGAAGCAGAATATCTGCCAGCTTGTCTTCATCTGCACTGAGCAGCAGATCACCCAGCAGCTGCCCTGAATCATCCTCTTTGTAGACATCCATAAAATCATGCGCCTTTATAGCTACCGGCACCTTATTATTATAATTGATTCTGTACTCATCGATCATCACTCTCATATTTTTGACTATATCGATGTACTGCTCTCTTTGCTCTTTCAGGAGTCTCTCATACTCTCCTTCAGAATAGTTTCCACGTTCGTTCATGACAGCCAGATCAGTGATGGCCTCATTCGGATCATCGGTTGTTCTGTAGCACAAAAACACTCCCTGCTCTTTGGTCATGGCACTCGATGCTCCCGCATTCAGGTCGCCATCAACCACTTTCCACCCATTGCCCTGAGAGGCACACCACGCTCTGGCGTCCTCAATACCGCCCTGCTTCTTGATAAAAAGCTTAGTCTCTGCTATATAGGACACTTTTGCCTTGTCTGAAGCAGCTCTTGATTTACCAGGATATAGTGGCTGCACCATACCGATGAATGCCATCACAACTATCAGCACAACAGCCAGACCTCTTTTCCATATAGATGTATTCATTTTTATTAACCCCTTTCACGATATTTGTTAAATTGCAACTCGTTTTTATTCGTGATTATCACCTTTTGCGGCTATTCTACCACCCCTTGTCCATCAAATGTCCATCAAAAAGGCAAAAAAACCCAAAAGGTCATAGGGGGCTAATGGCAAACTCACAAAGTAAATTTCGCTCTGTGTGATTTTCAAATTTCCTGAAAATCAGTCCTTACTCAACACTTTCTTATGCCAGTTCCGATTGCCGCACTTCGGGCATCTCATCTTTCTTGTCCTCCCCATGTGAGGCGCCATCACAACCACGCGCATATCCGGTACATACCGGTGATGACAATCCGCACATTCATAGTATCCTGCCTCACGCTCAATCTTGAGCGCATAATACATGGTAACAGCAAAGATACAGCATCCCACTCCAATAGAAATTCCTCTGAGCAGATTACTCATGTCTGCTAAACCGGCAAGCAAAATAAATCCCAGAAATGATACGGTTCCTACTACGCCAATTACAACCTCCATATCCAAGAGTGCCTTGTTGCTGACTTCCTCTCTCTTTTTCAATTCTAATAAATTATTCTCCGCCATCTCTTTGTAATCCTCCTTCTCTATCTTTTCACCAGTCAGAAGTTCATTGACACTGACGCCCAAAATCTCTGTCAGCTCCAACATAATGCCCGCATCCGGAATCGACCTGCCATTTTCCCACTTGGATACAGCCCGGTCGGTAATTCCTAATTGCTCTGCCAGTCTTGCCTGTGTCAATCCTTTTTCTTTTCTGCACGTTGATATGAATTTTCCAATTCTCATCTGGTTCATATCGAATCCCTCCTCTCTTTCTGTCTTTCATAATACAAAATAAACCACCGGATTGCAACAAACCGGTGGTTGAGTTGACGGAAAATCGCCAAAAACTGTGATTATTTTATGTCATGCACAGATGGAAATTTTAATCAGTTCCCTGCAAGCAGCGCCTCCACCTGCTCTCTCTTTTCATAGAGAACACAGCCTCCTTCATGGTCATCCATTAAAATATTCCCATCACGCAGGGCGGTAAACAGCGGGGAATGTATCGCCTCTCTGAGAGATGTGTTCCTGATATTCACATCAGAATATGGCGAAAAAGGACAGGGTTCTGCACCGCCATGAGAGTTGATATGGAAAAATCCACGCCCGGCCGCCACACAGCCACCGGAACTTTTCTCATCACCCGGAAAAGAAATATACACCATTTCAGGATGTTCCCTGCGCAGCCTGCCAATCTCGCCGCGCAGATATTCCCGCTCCTCATCTCCCGGTGTCAGTTCCCTGCTCTCATCGGTAACCGGGACAAACTCAACAAAGATGACCGCCTTACATCCACGGTCAGAGAGTTTCTTCAAAAAGTCACCCGATGTTACCTCTTTTATATTCTGTGTCGTCACAGTGACAGAGGCACCGAAAATCAGCCCTCTGTCGTAAAGTTTATCCATGTTTCGAATCAGCCGGTCATATACACCCTCGCCGCGCCTCTCGTCCGTAATCTCCTTCTCGCCCTCAATACTCATAATCGGGATTAAATTGCGGCACCGGTCAAAAAGATCAATATATGTATCGCCCATAAAGGTGCCATTCGTAAAAATCGGGAAAAGAATGTTCTGCCGCTTTCCGGCAGCTTCAATGATATCCTGCCTGATCATCGGCTCGCCACCGGCAAGCAGGATAAAACTGATACCCAGATCATCTGCCTCGCTGAAAATATCGAGCCATTCCTCACTGGTAAGCTGCTCCACCGGCTCGGAATCCACCGTGGCATGATTGCAGCGGGAATAACAGCCGGCACAGTGTAGATTGCACTGGCTGGTAATACTGGCAATCAGAAATGGCGGAATATGTTCCCCCTGCTCTTCTGCCTTTTTCCGCTTTTTTGACGCAGACTTACTGGAAGCGGCAAATTTCAGCATAAAAGCACTTTCCTTTGGATCTTTCAGCGTCGCTTTAATCGCATCGGAAACCACCCGCTCCACGCCTTTTGTCATATAAGTCTGGATATCAAAATTCCCCTCTGCTCTGCTCATTCTGCCACCTTCCTTGCAAATTCTCGACACATTTATAAACATTTTTCCAATCAAGCTTTATTAAACTTCTCCTTTCCCTGCTTGCAGCGCGGACATTTCCAATCATCCGGCAGGTCTTCAAAAGCCACACCATCGTGCTCTGCCGGCTCATAGACATATCCGCAGATAGAGCATACATATGTACCGGTAGACTCCTGTCCTGAAAAGTCTACTTCAGCAGGTACCGTTTCCACTGGATTATCTAAATCAACCGTCCGTTTTGCCTCAAGATTCTCATACCCCTGAGGCGTATGTGTTCCCATGTAAACCGTCGGATGATTACGGACAAACTCACGAACCCGGTCAAGTGTCTCGCGAGCAGCCGTAAGGTCGTCGAACACTGTAGATAATTTATTCTCATAAAGGGCTTCATCCACATAAGTGATGTCAGCCTGCATCATATAAAACAGACCGCCATCTTCAACGACTACAAGACTGTTTCCATTAGTGTGTCCCTTCGCTTTGACAAAATAAATACCGTCACAGATTTTTTGATGTTCCGGGAAGTTATAATAGGCTCCGTCTGTAAACTTCACAGGAACAAGATTATCGAGTCCCTGTAATTCATCTGCCGAGAGTTCTTCCTCATTCACATAAATCTCAGCATTCGGAAAGGACTTGAGTTCGCCCGAATGATCACTGTGCTTATGTGTGAGAAGAATCTTTGTAACCTGTTCCGGTTTATATCCCAGTGCAGTAAATGCTTCCATATAACTGCAGATATCCTTCCCGGTATAGCCAAGGCTGTTCTCGTCCGGTTTTTCCTCCGGCGTCCCCGAAGGGAGTCCGGTATCAACTAAGATTACCTCATCCCCGGTATCAATCAGATAATTTTGCAGACTACCACGATACCTTATATTTTTATCGAATTTATCCATTCCCTCCTCGCCGCCAAAAGCAAACGGCTGCGTATAAAAACCATCTTTTCTGAATTTAACTGCTTTAATATCCATCGTTCACTCCATCCTTTCTTGCAATAATACTCCGTATTACAGCAATGCTTTTACACATGCTTCAACATCTGCCATGTCAACAGTCGGCTCAAATCTCGCAACCACATTTCCTTCACGGTCGATAATAAATTTAGTAAAATTCCATTTAATATCAGCACTTTTTTCCCAGTCCGGATCTGCCTTGGCAAGAATTCCTTCCAATACATTTTTCAATTCATGATCGCCAAACCCCTCAAACCCCTTCTCTGATTTCAAATAGGTATATAGCGGAAGTTCATTCTCACCATTCACATCTGCTTTTTTCATCTGCGGGAATGTAGTGTTGAAGTGTACTGTACAAAATTCGTGGATTTCCTCATCCGTTCCCGGTGCCTGTCCCCCAAATTGGTTGCATGGAATATCCAAAATCTCCAATCCCTTATCATGATAATCTCTGTACATCTGTTCAATCGGCTCATACTGCGGAGTAAAACCACAACCGGTAGCAGTATTCACAACCATGATAACCTTTCCTTTGTAATCAGCCAAATTAAGTTCTTCACCTTTCCCTGTAGTAACTTTGTAATCATAAATCATCGTACCATTCCTCCTTATCTTTAATTGCACAAAATTCAATTGCGTTCAATGTAATTAAATTATAACATACTTTATAAAAAAATCAAGTCATAATTTTAGTCAATTTACAAATAAGTTATAACACATAAAAAACTATACAAAAAAGGCTGGCGCATTCTCATTCTCTTATGAAACGCCAGCCTCATGTCATTATAACTGCTGCAGCAGCCAGTTTTGTTTACCAATACATTCAATCAATTCTAACTGTGCCTCGCCCCAGTACATATCTTCTTCCTCATCCTGATAATACTCCTTCAGTATATCAAAAGTCGTATAATCTGTTCTCGACTCTTCCACAAGCGTGGCGAGCCATGCAAGACCATCTTTGGAAACCTGCAAATCATATTTTACCCATTCCACAGGATCCTTATAGACAGGCCCTTCTTTCTTTGCCTCTAACTTCACTTCGCCGCCCAGATCAAGGATTCGGTCAATACATTTATCTACATATCCGCGCTCTTCCACTGCGTGCTCCGCATATTTTTCTGCCAATTTGGAAAATCCTTCACTTGCAAAAATTCTGGACTGAATCGCATGTCCATCTGCCTGCTGCGCTAAATCTGTCACAATAACCTGTAACCCCTCAATAATTTTTTCGTTTTTTGCCATAACAAAACCTCCTATTGTTTATTGCGTGCATCTGTATATAAAATTCACCTTGCACATCTATACTTAAATAGTACAAAACTACAAATATTTTTCAACTAATAGTAAAGGGGAATTTTCTCAAAATGAGAATTTTTAAACAAAATGTCTCATGCGCAAAGATAGCACTTTAAGGGCTCCGGAAGTGCTTTCTCATAAATTTCCACTAATTCTTCCATCTCCACATTATATTTTCCTAATATCCACTCTCCCGTAAGCGCAACGGTCCCCTGACAATAAAGCCGGATATACATATCTAATTTCTCATCAAGCCGATCTGTACCTGCAGATTTTAAAATACATTTTTTTAAATTTTCATAATGAATCTCTGTCATATTTCTCACAAATGAATCATAGCCATTCGTATGTAGAAGCAAATTTGCAATATACCCTTTTTGCTTACAAAAAAAATCAGCAGCCTCTCTTAAAACTCTCATCCAAGACTCATAATCGCCCTTGGCCCGCCCAAGTATCTTCTCCACATCCAGAGAGTAATCCCATGCAATCAAGTCATATTTATCCCTGAACTGTCGATAAAAAGTAGCTGATGAATATTCACAATTTTTCGTAATATCTTGAACTGTGATTTTATCTATCGGCTTTATTTCTGCCAATTCCCTAAAAGACTCTGCGAGTATCTCTTTTGCTGTTTTTCTTTTCATCTTACCCTCCAACAACACCGGAATCCTCCCATGACTCTCCTGTTCTGTAATCAATACGGATTCCCGGCTGAACATTAAAACAATACACATTAAAACATATTCCGGCACCCTCGTCCTCAACCGACCAGGCTTCCATCAAAACCCCTGAGGCTACCAAATTGTCATTTTCAAAAACAGGTGTTACTCTGTATAATACATGATTATTCGTAGAATCAACATAGTCATTCACTTGATTTTCAAACGGTAACATTCCAGCCACATTCAGATAACGGGTACCGGTAATGAGGTTTTTCTCATTCGCGTTTTCTCCTGCCAATTGATAACCAATTAAATGGCACCTGTTATATAAATAATTCCCCTCAATCAATTCATTATATTTGACAGTATGCCAGCCGCTCGGTTTGATAAATCCAATTTCACCACGTTCCTCTGTCGGCTGAAGTTCTTTGCAAATATTAGCAAAAGCAACCCCGCATCTTCCCAGTGAATCCAATTCACTGTAGGTTTCAAAAGGCGTAACATCCTGCTTCTCTTCCTCTGTAAAAAAAGGGCGATTGCCATTGACTTCTACATACGGATCCCCCTCATAGGCAACTTCGGTCAAATCAATTTCAGTCTCACTGCCCGTTGTCACATTTTCCTCATCCGGAACATTTCCCATGACAAAGAAAAATACAATGATTAAAGTGCAGATACCAGACAGTACGCCCGGCAATGTTACCTTTCTTTTACGATTATTTCTCTGCTTTCTTCTATCTGATTTATATCTCAAATTTCACACCCTTTCATAAGCTCCCTCATCTGCCCAGTTAAGGAACTGTTCATAAGGAGTTTACGAGGCTACGTGAACTCCTCAAATCATTTGACAAATACATATATTGCGGTTATAATAAAAACATAAAAGGTACTACCGATAGACGGTTGCCCTATTTATAAACAGTTATGAAAGATAACCGCTCAATTTACAAGGCTTGGCGGTTATCTTTTTGTCTTGCTATTGCGACCTATCGCATAGCCAAGACCAAAGCATGTAATGCATAAGCTTATGATAGCTATGAAATCTGATAGAGTCAACATGACATGTCCTCCAGCATTGACAAGTAACTGGTTCTTGTCGTATCTTCCATCTTATATCCAAGAACTTCTGCCATGACCTCAAGTTCAAGAAACCATCCCAGCCCGTTCACATAATCAAGACATGCCGTCATATCTTTTCCGTCATAATACTCCCTCTCCTTGACAACCGGGAATACCGGTTGAAACCCAAGTGATACAAGTATTTTTTGCATTGCATCAAAATCACTGACCTGAATCTCGGTTTCCTCTCTGGACATAGAAATGTTATCCAGTTTGGGGCCTTTATACGTCAACGTGTACACCTCATCTGACATTCCCTCAACTCGTCGGATACGCAAGGCCTCATCCGATTTTCTAAAATCTCTGTCGATACCATTAAAATATATGTCGGTCTCTCGAACCCGACCTCTCTTCTCAAAGCCTGCCTCAATCAGTTTTTCCGCCATGCCGGAATCACTGTCTAAGGGCAGCTTTATCTCTGCTTCTATCATCTTAATATCCTTAAACATACAAATCGCCTTCTCATAATAATGCTTGGCTGCATTCTCCATTGCTTTCCCGGGTTCTATTTCCTCTGTTATGGAATAAATAGAGGATACTCCGCAGTCATAAAGTTTTTCATATCCCTCACCCAAATCACCACACAAAGCAATCACCGGGACATTCCGCTTCTTTGCTCTTTTTGCCACACCGGAAACCACTTTACCCAAAACACTCTGATAATCAGCTTTTCCTTCACCGGTTATGATAAAATCAGCATCCTTCATTATATCATCAAAATCTATTATATCAAGAACAGTTTCAATACCCGACTTTAACTCGGCATGAAAGAATACGCTTAACGCTGCCCCCAGGCCGCCTGCAGCACCACTACCTTCTATCCCATCCGGATTTATCCCCGTTTTTTTCTCAATAACATCTCTAAAATTTTGCATCCCGGCTTCCAGTCTGACAATCTCTTCATGAGAAGCGCCCTTTTGCTTTGCATATGTAAATGTTGCACCATTCTTTCCACATAGCAGATTTGTAACATCACACATAACTACAAACTTTGTATTTTTCACTTCATCAGAAACTCTTGAAAAATCAATATCAGCAACTCTTTCAAGATTAATTCCCTTACCCTCAAGTTCATTTCCATAAACATCAAGAAATCTTACCCCTAACGCAGTGGAAAATCCCATGCCGCCATCATTGGTAGCAGAACCGCCAATGGCAACGATTATCTCTGTAGCACCGTTCTTTATCGCATCAATCACAAGTTCTCCGGTTCCATATGACGTAGTAAACAGTGGATTTCTCTCATCCTCCGGAACCAGTGTCAGCCCCGATGCCTGAGCCATCTCGATAATCGCTTTCTTGTCATTCGTCAATCCATAACATGCCCTTATTTCTTTCATAAGAGGATCATGAACATTTGTATACAACTTTTCGCCATCCAATTCACGAATCACAGCATCCATCGTTCCCTCACCACCATCCGCAAGGTTGACACTCACCGTATCACACTGACCGAAAACTTTAGCTGCTGCTCTCTTTAGCAACATAGCTGTTTCACTACTCGAAAGAGTTCCTTTGAAGGAATCTGAAGCAAATACTAATTTCATAAATTATCCACTTTCTTGTAAACTTATTATTCTTTTATTGTGGCGGGAACTGTCAAACTGGGTTATACTCATTTTGCTGCCGACTCTTTCCAGTAGGAAGGAGGTGAGGTCTTGGAACAATTAACCGCTTTATTCATTTCCATCGTGGCATCTGTAATTGCGTATTACATATGCAAATGGCTGGATGGAGATGACGAATAGGTAGCAACAACCTAAATGGAACAGCTCACCGCAACGAGCAAGAAAACCCCCAGAGCTCCACCTCTGAGGGTTTTCGTTAGTCTTGGATTCTTTAACCGCTTTTAACATCTCCAATTCTAAACTCTCTCAGCCTTTTTGTCAATAAAAAGTTTAGTTCCAACGAAGGACATATTTATCTAATTCGGGAGAATAGCCGACTGAATAGTATTTATCTCGATTGATTTTTTCGTTTTCCAGATGCATACCAAATTCACTCCTTACTGTAGTTTTTTCTGCATCCATAACAGATCATACCATCTGTCAAATTTCTTACCTATAGTCTTCATGTGCACTGCTTTTGTACATACTAATACGGGATAATATCTTCAGGATTAATTACTCCACCTGATTACAGGCTGATCATATCCCATGTTTCATAATATATCAACACCTCAAACTCCGATTTAATGATACATAACCCATGCTTATTCATCCAACATAATCTTTCCCTTTTTAGCCTTAGTTTTAAGCCTTGCAATCTGTTCTTTTTCTATCTGTTGAATGCTTTTTTCCGGCTTTGGTAAATCCTCCGGCATAGTGCCACCTATCTTCTTTATTGCTGTCCGTACTTCTTTACCAACATTATAATGAACACTTGTAGCCGCTTCTGCTCCCTGCACATTATCTTTGTGAATCTTCTCCTCCGTCTGGGATATGCGGAACAGGTTAGCTATTAACTCACGTGCACTCCATTATTCGGAGCCGTCATCTCGAATATGTTTTAGTTCCATTGTTTTTTTGGTATTAGCAGGGATAAGCCACATAACCCCCTTGCGGATTGCTCCATCAACACGTCCCTCGTTACATAGTTTCGTTACTCGTCTGTCGGATATTCCCCACTTCTCTGTAGTTTCTGCCGCCGTCAAATAATCCATAAAAGTATCCAAAATAGTATTATATTCTATCCTCAGAATTTAATCAATTACTTTTGCCGGAGTTTTCGTGTTCTTCCCACGGCATTTTTCTTCTGCTCCTCTGTCAGCTTTCCCGGACGACGATAACTAACCAGTCAATTTTTTCTTTAATTTAAATCGGTACTTAGAACAATTAAATTTCTAACCCATATGAACGCAATATTTTTATATTACTTTCTTTTCTCTTTTGTAAT
>CAMVIN010000091.1 GCA_947167565.1 uncultured Clostridia bacterium
TGTCTTTTCTTCTGCCTCGGATACTTTCTGCTGTCTGATTTCTCCGTTCGGACAGATAAATTCCATGTAGTCATTGTCTGTCAGGTCATCGGTTTTCTCTATGTAATAATTTACCCCGATGTTGCCGGTGAGGGTGAGGGAATGACCGGAGATAATATCCGCATAATTCCGCTCTATATAAAGAGTATTATCCCACAGACTGTACTCCGTTCCATCCTGCTCCACTTCAATATACAGAGATTTTTTACTGTCTGTCTGCTCTGCCTTTTCCCATATTTCGCTCAATGTTATTGACTTAGTTTCCTCCGCCGATAAATCTCCCAGCGACTTTTCCTCAATAACTTCACCAAATTCATTTTCTTCATGTATTACAACAGATACATTCTCTGCGATCTGTTCTGACAAATTATTGATTGCAATCTCCTGATCAGAAATGCGAGTAACCGAAATATCATTTACAACATATTCTATTGTCTTTGTCATTTCACTATCTTTTGCAAGGTTTTCTTTACTCACTACACTTACTTTAATATTAGATGTATCAAAAGATTCCGGAAAATATACGGAAATTTTTTTCTCTAATTCTTTTGCCACTACAAGTTCATCACAGAACTCACCAGTATAGAGTACGTTATCCTTTTCATCTTTTATTACAACAGTTAAATCGTGCAAATCAGTTGTTCCCGTATTCATGATTGTTACAGAAATATCATTATCCTGCCCCGGAGCAAAACTCAAAACATCATACGCAACATTCGTAACTTCTGCCTGGTTTCTCTCTGCCACACCTGCATATTTCAAAACCGTCATTCCATATGGATTATCTGCCGATTCATCAACCTTTTGCTTTGTGTATACAAGAAATGGCTTGTCGTCAACATCTTCCACTGAAAACCCTCCGATATATTCCCCCTCGTCAGTAACTTCCACAGGCAAATCATCACCCATTGTCTGCCTGTTAATTTCGCTTTTAAAATTCTCCTGCGCGATCCAGTAAACATCATTATCTTGAATAAGATAATTGCTGCTGCAACTGATTCCCGTATCATAAACTTCGCCGTTCATATAATATTTTAAATAACCATCTTCTATATAAAATATTTTGCCATCAACAATCTGAATTCCATACAATGATCCATCTGATGAAACAATTTCACTACCATTCAGTAACAATGCACCATTTTCCTCACAACAGAGAACTAATTCATTATTATAAATCCCATAATCAAATGACTGGATTGTCTCATTTGTCTTGTATATTTGTTCAGACTCTTCCCATTTTTCATCACTCAATTTTGAGCGGTAAAATTTTGTCTTCCCCTCTTCTAAAAGAACATCCTCTTCACTATTTTCCGCCCACACAGCATATAAATTATCTGACACAGACACAAGTTGATAATTATATTTCCAGTTGTTTGATTTAGAAATGTTTGGCAATAAAGAAAAAGTATCCGATTCCATATCAAATTTTGCTGTTTTTATGGAAATATTCTTTATTATTTCATCCTCTGACATTTCTTCGCTCAAGTCAATGTCACTGTTTTCATAAATCAGATAAACATCACTTCCAAACAGATATAAGCACCCTGCCAAATCTGTTCTTCCAGTGAAATCTACCGGCTCTCCATCTGTCCATGATTCCCCATCAAAAATCTTATACATCAATGTTGTCCGACCATTAGCACCTGCCTGATTCTGGTCAAGATAAACCATCAGAATCCGACCATCCTTCATTTTTATAATTTCAGGTTTGGCATTTTCATAAATGACAGTGTCCTGACTGTCACCTGCAAGATTAACTTCCTTACTTGTTGCCATACGCATTTCACGTTTTGTGTTTTTCATCAATGATTTGAATTTGATATTAACAGAACTATCTCCAATCACTTTTCCAAAATCAGGATACAATTCCATTTTGGGAAAATTATAATTTGCTTCTCCTCCAAGTCCAGGAAAAATTGTATCTGCCTTTAGATATAATTTCCCCGTTAAATACGCATTAAAAGAATTTTGTATAGATTCCCATGGAAAAGACATCTTTCCACCAATCGTTCCCTCAATACCACCTTTTAAATCAATTACTTTAGCATCTGCCCCTAATGCAATGTGAGGAGAAAATTCCATTCCAAACTCGCCACTCGGAGAAATAACTTTCTTTTCACTTATTGTTAATGAGAGTTTTCCATCAACTGTACCTGTCGCTCCAAAATCACAATACACAATCCACCACAGGGGTATCTTAACACTGCCGGAAGCCGATAGTGTTGCCGCAATTCCGCCCTCTTCAAATCCTGACACATTATAATTGTCATCTAATTTTAGTTTTATATAACCAACAGAATTTCCACTTACATTAAAAACTGCACTTCCATTTATTTTTTTTAATTTGCCTCGCAATTTTGAAAATTTATTCCATAATTTTGGTGTACTCACACTTCCACCACAAGCCTTGACTAAAGACTTTACTTCCTGATATGATTCGCGCCAATATGTATCATTTGGGTCACTTTTCACATGTGCCGTTTGTGAATCTTCTATTCCAATTAAAACCTCTGCTGTTTTTTCTTTTTCATTCACATTTATTTTAAAATTACTGTTATCTGTTATTGGAATGTTGAGATTTACTTTTTGCTTAAAAATATTGAATTTATTTTTTCCTATCTCTATTTCCGGACCTTTTAATTCTATTTTACCTAAATTCGAAAAATCAGGTAATGCATTTGTAATGCTGTCAGCACAATTATTTAATAATAACTGATTATCATCAATTTCTGTTCCATCAGAACTTACTGTACCAGCATATGAATAATATAAATTTTTACTTAAATCAATCCAGCATGTAGGTCTTATTCCTTTAAAATTATAATTAGTCCAACCTCCTGATGCATCTACTTTAGTCACAATATTACCATATGGCCAAACTGTTCCAACAATTGCTTGATATGTATTTGGCGTTCTAATCATCCAATCCCAAGTATCACCCGCCGGTGGCAAAATAAAAACTTCTCTATTCTGTGACACAAACTCAGTCAGTTTACTTTTTCTGCTTTCATCTGTATCAAAGCCATACTCTTTCATACGGCATTCCTCTGCTGATAGCAAAAACAATTTATCTATTGTATCATTTCCTCCCTTTGTCCCGGCAGCTTTATTATCTGCTGTCTTAACAATTGAGGAAATAATAATATTTCTTTCTCTAAAATCAAATGCACTATTTATAAAATTATCCTCTAAAAAATTCAGTGATTCAAAATTTTCTGAACTACTATAACCATTTAACCAACTACGAGTCCGAGAGTTTTCCCATGTAACATATGATGAATTATATCCTCGATAATACCATTTTATATCAAGTATACGATCTGAAATAATTAGCGCTTTATTATTTTCAACATATAAAACCCTCCATTTTATTTGTTCTTTAGAATCATTTTTATCTGCTACACCATCCCCATTCGTATCATTCTGCCAGTAATTTCCAAACCAAACACAGTCCCATGTTGTTATGCCCTCACTATTTATCACAGGATTTTTTATTTCATATTTACTTGCGGCTTCAACATCATCTTTTCCTAAAATTCCTCCAGTAACAACCATTATCAAAAAGTAAAATATTGATAAATAAAGATATTTTCGCATAAAACTCCTCCATTTTCCAACACTTAAATTATGTTTTTCTTTTCACATCAAGGTATAACTTATTCAAATTATATCCCATATGTATATTATAGTCAACTTTTCATATACATTTTACATTTATTTTGATTTTTTTGTAACATTTCTACAAAAAAGTGAGAAAGTCCTCATCCCGAGTCTTTCTCATCATCTAATTTCCCTGTTCTATTTTAGTATCTATATGTATATGAATCATATTTTTCGTTTACATTTTAAAATCTCTTTATTTTTCATCAAAATAGTAGAATAATGATTGAGTGGAGAATACAGACTATTTATAGAATATTTTAATAACAGGAGGATTTTATGGCTACCGAGAACAATGACGTATTACAGAAAATTGAATTTTTATGTAAACAGCGCGGTTGGACAACATATCGGCTCGCCAAAGAATCCGGCATTGCTTATTCCAGTATTACCAATATGTTTTCCCGTAACACACAGCCTACTATTTATACATTAGAAAAACTTTGCAGCGGGCTTGGTATTACCATCAGTGAATTTTTTGAAACAGATGAAAAATCAGAAGGCTGTTCTCTTATTGTCAGCGAATTTGAGACAGAAATTATACAAACCTATCGCCGGCTTGACGCAGAAAGCCAACGAATTAAATAATCGTCCATAATTGAACCTCCTGTAAATGATGAAATACGATAGAAACAGAAGTTCATCACGGGGGCGGACGAATAAAAAAATAAAAAATGCAGTTGTTAAGTGTAAGGATTCGTGATAACATAAGCATGTGGCGTTTTTTGTTCATGTGATCGTTCGGTGTTGTGACTTAACAATACTACATTTATAGAAAAACTGCCACTATTATTTTAGGAAAATGGGGAAAAGAAACTTGGCCAGCCGTCGCGCCAGCGACTTGGTACAATGGAGAGGTAGAGTAAGCACTCGGCTTGCTCGTGTAAATCGGAATTTAATTTATTAAGGAGGTACATTTTTATGACAGCAACTGAAAGAAATGGTAAACTGGTCATCACTCTTGGTCAGAGGATTGATACCAACAACGCGCCGCAGATCGAAAAAGAGGTCATCGAAACGGTAAACGCTCACGCGGGTACTGATGTGGTGTTTGACGCCGAAAAGCTTGAATACATTTCAAGCTCGGGTCTGCGAATTCTCATGAAGGTTGTGAAGAAAACAGGCAAGCCTGTGGACATCATCAATGTTTCGGCGGAAGTCTACGAAATATTTGATGTGACCGGATTTACCGAGCTGATGAACGTGCAGACAAATGCAGAGCTTTCCGACAATAAGCCTATGCGAGAGATAAGCATTGAAGGTAAGGAGATGATCGGCAGATATTCGATCAGTACATTTTACCGTCTTGATGAAGAAACTGTCGTAAAAGTTTTTGACCCGGGAACAAGATATGACACGGTGATACAAAAAGAAAGTGAAAACGCAAGAAACGCTTTTGTTGCAGGAGTACCGACAGTCATTCCCTTTGATGATGTAAAGGTCGGAAACTGCTATGGGAAAGTATATGAGATGCAGAACTGCCGTTTTCTTTTGGATGTTATAGCAAATGACAAGGCTCACCTTGATGATTATATCAGGCGTTTTGCAAAGACGGTCAAAAAAATGCACAGTATAGAGGTCGATTCCAAAAAGTTCAGTCCGTTTAAGAAGAATATGTTGGAAATGCTCCCGTTGCTTTCCAAAACGCTCAACGCAGAAGAAACAGAAAAGGTAAAGTCGATAATTGAGAATATTCCTGACCGGAACACATTTCTGCTCGGGATATGCAGACTTGACCTTGCAATCCTGCAAAATAATGAAATTCTGTTTTATGATCTCGGAATGGCAGCATTTGGGCACCCGATCACCGACTTGTTTATTATGTATTATGATTTTGGTCAACATGGCAAATTTGCGCATTCGACGATAAAGGAGCCAATAAAAAGATTTACCCACGATGAAATGGATCTTATCTGGAAAATTTTTATAACTGAATATCTTGGAACAGATGATATGGAGTTTATAAAAAAGGTCGAGCGGCAGATTGATATGATCGGTCTTGCGAGGACTTTATTTTTATCATTTTTATCGTTGATCGACTCCAAAAACCGTATAGACGAAACATATGAAAATATCAAGAATCAATTGTTCAATTATTTTGACAAGGGCTTAGAGCCTATCTGTTTCTGATTTCCGTGGAATTGAATTTCATATCGACCTTTTTAATCTCCGTTACGGCATCTGTAGCAGCATACTACATATGCAAATGGTTGGACGGATATGAATAGGAAGTAGCAGCCTGAACGGAGTAGCTCACCGCAACGAACAAGAAAACCCTCAGAAGTGGAGTTCTGAGGGTTTTCGTTTGCATTGAATTTCATATTACCTTTAACAACTTCAATTCTAAACTCATTTAGCCTTTTTTGTCAACAATCAATTTTTCCTTTTGTGTAAGCAATAATCTTATCTGATTTTTGAATTATTTTCACTATTAAAAACAATATCACTATACTCACTGGCTGTACCCTTACTATATGAACCAAATAATATAGCACTTTTCACTCCGTATTGTTGAAAAACCGGAGACAGACATGCTTCTAATTCATTTTTAGAATAAATTTTCATATTCATAAAACGCATCTCCTCAAGAATTATATTTCCCCACAATACAACTTTTTTTACAAAAACAGATTCCATAGGACACAACACCGAGATAGCCGTCATCCAGCACTCCTTCCTCGTATCTCTTATCTTTAATCTGCTTATAGGCTTCGTCAAGACCGTCCTCCATCTCGTTGAATTTTTTTCTTGTCTTTACCTCAAAAATGATAGCCGGGTCTTTGGGACGATCAGGGTAAAGAACAATATCCGGTCTGCCATCTCCTTCTTCCCTGTTAGACTGAACTGTATACTTTGGCACACCGTAGAGCAGCGACAGATAAAAACCGTGATAGAAAGCCTCGTCACTGTCAAATGTGCTTATGCTCTTTTCAAGCAGACCGCTTACATAATCCTCTATCCCGTCCGTATCCCCCTCTAATACTGCTTTGTAAAGCACTCCTCTGTCTGTTTTCTTGACCTGCGCCTCAAACCACTCCCTGATCTGATTCTCATATATGCTCGCGATTTCCATATTAGGAATCTTCATCGTAAGATATATATCCTTACCATCTTTCCTCTCCGATAACTTTCTCATATATCCGGTAAAAAACAGGAAATTCCACAGATTGTCCTCTGACTCATGGATATCATCATAGGTGATATCTTCGTGAATCTTCTTCTCTATCGTCCCACCCTGTATCAGGATATCCAGTTCCTTCTTCATCTCCGCATCTGCCTGCCAGATCATATCTTTAATAATCTGGTTCGAGGAGGTGTTCGCCCAGTACGGCTCCGGAAACTTCATTCTATTGACCGCAATACTCTTGACATATTTAATGATGCTCCATGGATTATAAATCTCCATGTCGCCAAACAAATAACCATCATACCATTCTTTCGCCTCCGGAATCCGGTCTGCCATACCATAATCCATAAGCATTGTTTCCGTTTCTTTCTGCGTAAAACCAAAGGCTTCCTCAAATCCATTATTATAGACAGAACTGATTTCCAGATGATTTAAACCTGTAAAAATACTTTCCCTGCTGATTCTTAAACACCCTGTCACCACCGCAAGTTCAAGGGCATCATTCGTCTTAAGACAGGACTCGAAAAGGGATCGTATAAAACCGACCATCTCTTCATAAAATCCCCTATAATAGGCATTCTCCAGCGGCACATCATATTCATCCAGCAGAATAATAACATTCTTATTATGATGCTTTTTTAGGGCAACTGATAAGGTTTTCAGAGAGGTAGAATATCGTCCTACTTCCATCTGAAATTTCTTATCGTCCAAAAGTTCCTCATCCTCAGTTGCCCTGAAAAGTGATTTCAGTGCTCTTCTCTCTTCTATCGACATCTGATTGGAATCCTTTATATATTCATGCCTTAAAAATTCATCAATAATCTCATCCCTCAGTTTCTTAAATGCCGTCTTAAAATCCGGCTGTTTCGCGGATTTAAGTGACAGCTTAATCACCGGGTACTGCCCCATCATCGAGAGGATCTTTTCCGGGGCGTCCATAATCTTCATCCCCTCAAAATATCTGCTGTTATCAACCGTATTTCCACTACGGTCATATTCCAGTTCAAAAAATGTGCGCAGCATAGACAGTGCAAGCGTCTTGCCAAAGCGTCGCGGACGAGTAAAAAGAGTCACCATTCCGCCCTTTTCTATAATATCGCGGATTAAAATAGTTTTATCAATATAATAACATCCGTCATCTATGATTCTCTTATAATTTTCATATCCAATCCCGATTTTTTTCATTTTCTGAACCTCCCTGTACTGTATGTTCCCACATATCCCCTGTCAACTAACATTTTAACCTAAAAGTTTCTTTTTTACAATAATAACATTAAGAAAACCCGGATAGACCGTTACTAAAAAACACATCTTTTCTTAAAACAGTCTACATCTCCAGCCTCATCTGTCTGTCAATAAAACTCTTCTGCTCTGCCACATGCACCTTGTCCCCCGGCTGCAAGTGTCCGATGAGCATCGGCGAATTCTTATCATGCCCCTCTGCCAGTCCCGTCATCGGCTCCGTATTGGCGTAACAATAGCGACATCCGTGAGGACAGGTGTTGTACTGTCCGATATCATTGCTCATAAAACAGGCGCACTCGCGACGAATCGGCACCTTCTTCGGCAGACGGAGTGTATGGCCAATCGCCTTCTCATAGACAGCAAGCGACATACAGCCCTCACAGTTCACACCGTACTTCTGAAGCGCTCTCCCTTCGCCACAGCCACGAATTTCCATTGCATATTTTTTTCCAATTTGAACGATTTCCTTAGCAAGCACGATACGATCCTTCTCTGACACGCTGCGAAGTTCCGGAAAATTTTTCTGAACCTTTGGATACAAGTCCACAAAACTGATGACGCACGCCCCCACAGAACCAGAAAGTTTCTCTGCCATCTTTCGAAACATCTCAAGATGGTACTCCACTGTATATTTTTCTGTGATCAAAATAGGATCATAGCGCCACGTCACACGCTCTGCTCCCACCTGCTTCGCAAGAGTGCGCACAGATTCTATGACCTGTGACACCGACGGCACTCTCGGCTCAAGATCCGTGTCATAAGGAGTAATCGTCACAAACCAGTACTGGCGAAACTCTGCCAATTCTCTATTTACAAACGGAAGAAGTGGTTTCGGATTTTTTGTGCAAAAAACGAGCAAGTCCACAACATCCGGCGTGATTTCATATCTGGTGACGGCCTGTGGATTGTAAGGATTTCTCACAAGAACATATTTTTCCCGCACTCGGTTCATAAACCACTCTGAATAAAAAGCGGGAATGTCCGTCCGCATGCCTACCTGAAGAATCATTATCTGTCACCTCTCACACTCATCCATCTTTTCTCTCCGTGCCCGGTCTACCTCAATCCACTCATCTAAAGACAGGGGAACATAATCGGAAAACATACAGAAACAGTTAATCATCTGACAGGGGATGTCCACTTCTCTTTCCCCGTCATTGCTTCCGAGAATGCGCCGGGTATTCCTCGTCTTCCGGATAAACTCATTGACCAAAATCTCATCAAACGTATTGTGGACATGACCATACAGCATATATGTCTTTGGAATTCCACTCTTGTTGAACTGATACTGGCCATTATAGCAGAAAACCGGATAATGGCTGAGAATGATTTTCCGCCCGTTGTCATTGAGTTCGTGGTAATCCTCGATCCACTTAAAATATTCCCGATGAAAAGCCTTGTCCCTCAGAAATCTGTCGTGGTTTCCCTTAATCAGATATAGTTTTCCATTCAGACGCTCTAAAATCTCATTGGTCTGGGCACCCTTTCCGATGGAAAAATCCCCAAGAATCACAACCTCGTCCTTCTTCCTCACCCTGCCATTCCACTTTTCTATCATGTATTCGTGCATTTCTTCCATGCTCTGAAAACCTCTGTTGTCCATCCGGTGATTGAGATTATCATGGAAAAAATGAAGGTCCGAAATATAATATCGCATGTCCTATCCCTTCTCTGTTGCAAAATCGTTGTTTTTATTTTATTAGGAATATTATAGCAACATTCCCATGTAGACTGGCAAATGGACAATATCATCAGTTATCATAATATCCTTGTCATACAAAATATAACGTGTGCCAATATGATCTTTGAACTTTGTGTAAAAGGCATCCAGAGACCTATGCTTTTTATAATTGGATGATTTCACTTCAATGGGACATATTTTATTCCCCTGGCGTATCAAAAAATCAATTTCAATACTGTTTTTTCTTGTTTTTGAATCATTTCGGGAATAAAAGAAAAGATTGTGCCCGGATCCAGTTAACATCTGGGCGACAATATTCTCAATCAACATTCCCTCATTAATTCCCAGTTTATCCAACAAAATTGCCCGATATAAATCATTCTCCATAAAATCTCGATCGTGAAAACAGTGGGAAACCAATAAGCCCGTATCTGCCATATAGCATTTTTCAGTTGTATTGTCCATACTCAAACTCAGTCCAACATTTGGATCCGTCGCGTTGAAACAAGTATTTATAATTTTCGCTTCATTCAGCCAGACAAATGCCTCCTCGTATTCTCTTTTGCGGGCATTTTTCTCAATTGCAGACAAACTATATTTCTTTTCTTTTTTCGAAAGTTGCCCAGGAATTCCATCGAAGATATTCAAGACTTTGTATTCATAACCCTTAGCAAATTTACTCACGTCATCCCGATATAGGCGGAGGATGTTCTGTTTGGCGTAATCGGCCATCTCATAATCCTTCTTCTCAAAATATGATGTGATAGATTGTGGCATTCCCCCAATCAATATATATTGTCGGAAGTCGCGAATTATTTTTCTGTGTACACTCTGCCCAAGTGGTTGCTTTTTTTCATAAGCCTCTTGAATCATTGGCATTGTTACAGTGTCGTCATTTGCCCACAAAAACTCCTCAAAATCAAGAGGATGCATAGTGAGATGTTCCTCCTCAGAGGGAATTACAATATCAGAAACATTTTGTTTAAGTGTTAAAAGAGAGCCTGTCTCAATCACATCATATCTACCATCTTCTACCATATATTTAACAAGCTGCCTTGCTTTTGGACAAAGTTGAACCTCGTCAAAGACAATTGCGGATTCTTTTTCATAGAGACGAACTCCCATAATAACAGAGAGCTTTCCGTAAAAAAGGCTCAAATCTGCAGATTCCTGCTCTATTAAATCAATAATCTCCTTGGTCGTATGAGCAAAATCAATATAAATTGCGCTGCGATAGTTTTCATCAATAAATTGCTTTACCAGAAAACTTTTCCCAACACGTCTGGCTCCCTCGATCATCAGAGCAGTTCTCTCATATCGGTGCTGCTTCCAATCAAGCATTTTTTGATAAAGTTTACGTTTTAAAATCATAATATCCCCCTTAAGGCTGAATAGTTACCAATATATCATAATATAATTTTCACAATTTTGCAACTTTTTTATTCTCTGATTTTCACAATTTTGCAACTTTTTTTGTTCCATTTTTTCACATTTTTGCACTTTTATTATAGTATCGTCACATCAATCATCACACACAAAAAGGACTGCCACCAATCAATGTCATTTCATTAACATTGACCGGTGACAGTCCCCCTTTTCTTCTTATGCCTTCTTTACTTTCACTGTCTTTTTCATTCCGGCTTTTTTAAACATCTTTTTATAATTGGCAAGTTTTTTCTTGCTCAGGCTCTTAGGCACATAAATCGTTGCCTTTTTATTGATACCTTTAAACGTATTTTTGCCGATACTTGTTATCTTTTTTGACTTAATTGTAATCTTTTTTAGTTTCGCATCACCATAAAATACGTTCTTTCCGATTTTCTTCACATTTTTACCGATGACAGCTTTTTTCAGTTTTTAATTCTTCTTCTTGTTTTTTTCTAGCTTCTTCCAATTTTTTCTGTTCTTCT
>CAMVIN010000092.1 GCA_947167565.1 uncultured Clostridia bacterium
TGTTATCAGTTCTCATCTACCCAAAACAATTCATCCAGTGTTTTTCCCAACACCTGACACACTTTGATACACAGATTGATTGTCGGATTGTAATCGCCCTTTTCAATTGCACTAATCGTCTGTCTGGATACCCCAACTGCTTTTGCGAGATCATCCTGGGACATGTCCATGCCGGCTCTCGCCGCTTTCATTTTTAAGTTTTTCATACACTCACTCCCCGTCTCTGTCATGTTTCACATCCCGCAAGTGTTTCAGCAATAGTTCTATGCCAACAATGAGAAATAACACGCCACACAAAAAGTTAACAAAACCTGACTGTAGACTGCCGCCTGCAACTATTCCACCGGAAGTAAGAGGAATGACAAAATTTAAAATACCAGTAAGGAGAAAAATAACCATATACCGCTTCGGGTCATTATTAAGTGCCCAATACGCATCTTTCCATACACAATAACTAATCTGGACTAATACACCTGCATAAATTCCAAGAAAGTGAAGGACAACGCCCGTCACCGGCAGTTTTACCTCACATGCAGAAAAGCACATCATCAATGCTTCAACAACTGTCATCGCAAAAAAACCATACTTGTAACCACAGCCACGAATCAATTTCTGCCGTTCATCATATTCTGACTTAGTCTTCCCATCTTTGTTGGCGAGTCTGAATAGACAAACCACCAAAATAATACCAACCATAATTCCCACTGCAAAACCTGCGCTTCTTGCACTACTCATAGCGAACACCTCCAAAATGATATTATTTGCGTTTCTTGATACAAGAATACACCTACAATATCATTTTGTCAAGTATATTTTACATTTTATTTGAAATGCTTTTCTTTTTGCCATTCCTGACTTATTTACAAATCCATGGTTGGCGTGTAGCAGATTCTTAATTTAATTGGTAACTGTTATGTTTTAGGTACCAACAATTTTTCAAGCCTGATTTTCATACAGGAAATATACACTTCTTTTCGCTCCTCACTGCAAACAGAATATACAACACCTTCATCATCTTGAATCTGCGCAGGAATCTCTTCTATCATAGTGATGATTCTATCCATATTATTACGGATATTCGGAATAACTTCTGAAATTGCACGTTTCAACTCTGGAAAATCCAAGTCCAAAAATGATTTTGCTGATAGAATATGTTCCCTGTAAGAGTATGCTGTACTTCCGGAAAGAGCAATTGACTTTAAAATGCAATAAAAGTTCTTCTAAAATAACATTGTCCCCTGTGGCCGACATGGGAATATCATGGTTGGTATATTCCTCAATCTCTTTGTTTGCAGCATTTTTAATCGTCCGGATTTCAGCCAAATCTCCATAACGCTTCTGAAAATCCTTACAGGCAACAACAATATTTTTATCGCGAATTCCCAAAATCGTTTCATGAACCGGATAGCCCAGAATCGCGTATATCTGACTTCCTATATACTCAGACAAGGGAGCGCTCGTATAACTGGGCAAATTTTTGCCTCTCATGTACTTTGTGGTTTTCGGATATTTTATAATCCAATTTTCATTATTAAAAATAATCCCGTCTTTGTTTCCCGCATTACCACCATACCGCCCATGCCGACTGCCATAGGAACAATTATCAAAATTAATAAATTTCATTTTATCCCAGCTTTCTACATTTTCAAATCTCATATCTATTGACAATAATATCCCACTGCTCTCTTGTAATGGAAGAATTCGCATATGCATTTTTAGCCATCACATCAATCATATCGGCAACCTGATAATAAGCATGGTTCTTTTCTCTATCATATTTTTCCGCCAAGTCAAACATTTCCTGCATTGTTTTGGAAACCTGAAAATCTATCATGACCTCATCGTTTATAAAATATGACATCACAATACCTCCCCGGCTAATATTATTTCTATTTGTAACTATTCAGCACCCTGCGGATTTATGGATAGTTTTGGATGGAAAGTTTACTTTCCAGACGAAATATCTATAAATCCGCAGGGCGGACAAGCGGCAACGCCGCTCTGACCCGCCCACATGAAGTAGCTGCGAAGCAGCTACGAATGAGGGTGCTGAACAGTTATTTATATATTATAAATACTTACTCCAGTCTTCCCTCACTGTTTGCAATCAACTCTTCCACAACAAGTTCCATCGACTGGATAATCTGTGGGTGAGGCGCTCCGGTTGTTCCCTTATGGCGAAGATTGATTATGTGCTGCCATTCCTCTTCACTTGCCGTGACCATCAGTTCTGTTTTCAAACTGGTCGGAAGAACACTTCTCGCCTCTTGTGGCTTGCCTCCCTCTTCAATCAACTCATTATAACTTCTCTCGGCATCTTCCATCGCCTTTTCCCAAATTTCATAATTCTTCGATCCCTTTTCATAAAATACAGGACGAATCACCGTAATCTCACTGCCGAATTTGCCTTTTGTATAATTGCAGTAACGCGTGCTCTCCTGGGCAAAGCTCGCTGCTCTGTGGCGGACAAATTCATGCGAGACACCGCGGTCACAGATAAATTTTACCGTGTGTGGAATATGTTTCATTATCACTTCTTTTTTGCATTTTTTATGTGTCATAAGTTTAATCAGTTCCTCATCTGAGAGTTCCTCCACATGGACAGATTTTCTAAAATCCATCTCATCACACTCGCCAAACACTTCCGGATAGGTCTGCTGCAGGTAATATCTCACATTTTTATTTTCCTCAAAGAAATGTGACTCATAAAAAGCGCGGAACGAACCGGAAATAATGGTATCCAGACCAAGCACCGTCTTAACCAGATATTTTTCATGTACATCAAATAATTCGTGCAATTCCACCTCGATGGAACCGATTCGCATATGTAACCAGACATGTTCTAACATCGCCCAGTGATTCCTTTTTACCAGTCCGCCCACAAACGTGACAGCACTGGTATCTGTTATATTTTCCTCTGACTTATAACAGGTTCTTCCGATTTTCTCGATAAACTTATAAGGATCCCCCTCGTGTTTTAAATATTCGCTCTGCGCCTCTACTACTCTCATGATTTGTCCTCCTTTAAAATTCATATTTCTTATGTATATAACCATATGCCATTATCACCATCTCATCTACGGCTATTACAGTATTTTCCTACTACCATTCCACCAAAAACACTATAACATGATTTTTCCATGATGACAAGAGACCTTTGAGAAAATAAACCCTGTAGCATAAATATAGCAGGAACAAAAACTGCTCCTGCTATTCGTTTTAATTATAGTTCTGCATATTTACGGTCATGTTCTGTCAAAACTGCAGTCTTAATAGATCACGAATTAAGCAAGTATGCTTAACATCAAGACAAATAAAAATTTTTTATGAAGATTGGTACACTTTTTAAGAACAGGACCGCTTTTAAGGGTACGAAGCCTGCAGAATGCCGCGCACCCGAAAAATTAATTAATAATCGCCCAGGTCTTTTCCTAATTCATTTGGCAAATCTCCGCTCAAAGGGCCATCCTCTCCACTTGTCACAATTAACATATCCTGTCGCAAAATAACAATATCCATTTGCGGTTCTTCATATTTCATAGTATTAATACCTATCCTTTCTATAAATTCATTCTTTTATAGACAATCTTCCACTTTTATAGTTTTTTCTTTACCATATACTACTGTTCCATCTAAAGTTGTCCAGTATGGTTTTACTACCAAATCCTTGTCAAAATTCGCTTTCTTAATATTCAACAGGGCATATGGCAACATATACTCAGCACTATTACCAAAATATTTACTCGGTGCTTCCAATGCTGTAACATCTTGTTCTGTTATGTCAATGGATTTGCAAACTTTTTTGGATTCAAGTTTACCAAGATCCTTTCCATTAAAAGTTCCTGCAAAACCAACATTTTTGTAATTCAGACTGTCCACTCCAAGCATAATGCGAACAGATGTTGACTCGCTATTTGTGTCGGTTTCTGCTCTCAACTGATAACGGAGATTCAAAAGGTTGCTGTCAACAAATTTTGCGTAAGCTCCAGTAGCATCATCCTCAATTGGTGTTGTACATTCTGCATCAGAGAACCAACCTGCAAATTTTGTACCATAAATGCTATCCGGTGCTGTCTTGGTTTCATCTCTGTAATCTGAAATGTCAGAATAATAGCAACTGTAGGAGAAGTCGGAGAGTCGGCAGCGCTCGCCTGTAAGCGCCAAATAGACAGAACCTTTACTACTATCTACTCCTGTATAGGTAAGGGTGTTTGTTGCACCGGCTATAGACATTGTTACCGTCACCTTCGTGCCCGCTTCATCCAGACTTGCTGTGATTGTTCCTGCTGCTCCAGCCTTGAGGTCGACAAGATTAGCGGTTCCAATTGATGTGTAAGTGTAACCAGCTTCATTCAACGCTGTCATATTATCATTTGTATTTAAATCGCCTATCCAACCATAGTTATCCGTACGATTCACAAATATCTCTGTATAACCTGCCGGTTTTACTGCTTCATTAATAATACTTGCCTCACCCGCAAAATCTGTAGTTGCATAATACAAATCATATAGCACAGAATGCCATGCACCCTCAGCTTCATCATAAGAAGTATTAACGAATTTTATTGAAGTCGTTGTACCTTTCTCTAATTTAATACCACGAGTATGATTCGTCCAAAATCCTACGCATTCAGTGCTGTTTAATTGAGATAATTCAACAGCTGAAACACTGTAGTTTATGCCTGACAAAACTGTAGACTGACCTGTTAGTGATAAATACAGCGACTTTGAAGTATCAACATTATCATATTCGAGACAATTTGTTGCACCATCTAATGTCATAATTACAATGACTGTTGTACCAACTAAAGTTGCCTTAATTGATACCGAACGTCCTTCTTTATTGTCTGCCAAAAAAGTCTCTGGAACATCACTGTACTTAGCATACTTATAACCAGTTGGTAATGTACCACCTGTGTTAGCATTACCTATCCAACCATAATTATCTGCACGTCCAACAAATACTTCTGCATAACCATCGGGCTTTGTCGCAGCATCTGTGATAACTGTTCCACCTGCAAAGTCTGCGTTAGCATAATATAAATCATATACTGCAGTGCACCATGCATCATCTGCAGAATCTACAGTTGTATTTGTGAAGTTAATTGTAACAGTCTTCCCATCTTCCAACTTAATTCCTTTGGAGTGAGAAGCCCACCAACCATCACTACAATCCACATCAGCAATCTCAATTTCTTCCGCCTTTACCGTCTCACTCTTCCCGACAAAGGGCGAAATACTAAACACCATAACCGCCGCTAAAGCAATAGCAAGACCTTTCTTAATACTTTTTACCATCTTTTACCTCCTTTTCTTGTGACCTGTGCGTCATCAGACGCTTCCTTTTCCACCAAAAAAAGACACCGTCTTCCTCTGCTCAGAAAACAATGTCCCTTATCGGTTCCTTATAAAATTGATTGTTACAAAAAAGAAGTACACAAAAAGAGCCAGTATTAACTACTTGCTTGCTTGCTTGCTTGCTTGCTTGCTTGCTTGCTTGCTTGCTTGCTTGCTACGAAATTATAACCCAACTCCATCATATTGCGCAACTCCTCTTCATAAAAAATTTAATAATATTTTAGCACTGTTGCGCAAGAAATGCAATATTTTTCCCCAAATTTTTGTTACCCCGGTATCAGTTTTATCACTGCCGTGTTTTGATATGCCAGAGTTTCATTGTGGACAAATGCGATAATCCCTTCCAACGGCGATAAAATCTCCTGCTTAATCTCCCCAGTATACGGATCTAATATTCTTGCCAGAAGCTGACCTTCTTCCACCTTTTCTCCCGCCTCTATGGCACCCTCAAAAAAGCCGGCACAGTCGGTCCTAAGATTTACGAAATCGGGACTCTCCACCACTCTTGATATATAGCCCTCATACCCACTGTAATTGAGAACTCCGATTTTGGAAAGAAAATTAAGGACAGCATCTACAGCCTGTCTTGCCGCCGCTTTGTCAATCGCGCTCGTGCTTGAAGAATACAGAGAAAAAGCCTCTGCCTCCCATATCTGCCAGTTGTAATTCAGCGTCGCCGTGTCAAAAGGGCGCGGGTGCTGCAGCACAACATAAGGAAGACCAAATTTTTTTGCCAGTTCAACATTCTCATTTCCCGTCTTCATCATGCGCACCTGTGGAACAAAATTTCCGGGCATATAAAAGGAAGCAAATTGAATTCCGAATTCATAATTTTTTATCTCCTGAAAAATTCCATTGGCAATCCTCTGCGTTGTCTCACCCTCATGATACCCTGGAAACATCCGGTTTATATCTGTATTATCAATACTCCAGAATCTCTTTTTTATATTGACTGAATAGGGGTTTCCGCAGGGTATAACAAGAATGCCTTTACCGTCTGCGATTCTCCCCTTCTGCTCCATCTCACGCAGACGGCGGATAATCTGGGAGCACACATAAATCTGCTGATATTCATTTCCCCTCATACTTCCCATGATACAGACTGTCTTTTCCTGTCCGCCGAACCGGTAACCTTTCACTCGAAAATTATCCCGGTACAGTGCCTTGATTTCATAAATATTTTCTTCTCTCAACGGAATCGCCTCCTACCGACTGTTCTCATATATTTCCTGCTTCAAAATACGTCCCATCAGTGAACCCTCTTCGACAACCGGATACTCTCTTGTCGTAAAAAGCCAGCCGTCCTCCGGCGCAATAATATCCGCCAGCAGAGTCCCCTCCAGAGGATTGATAATTCTGCCAACCCGGTCACCTTTTTGGACAAGGCTGCCAGGAGATTTTTCTTTGATATAAACACCGGACACCGGCGCATTGAGATAAATCACATCAGAGCCATCCATATCATAGGATATGACAGGAGTTTTAATTTCTTCTACATTGCCTGCCCATATTCCAAGTTCTCTCATCAGAGAAAAAATCCCCTCCACCATCTGCCTGCCATATGACTCTGTAATGCGCATCCCAACTCCCATCTCCACAACCAGCGTCGGAGTATTCCTGCTGTTCATACTATAGGCAAAAGTAGATTCCAGCACGGTGCTCGCCCCGTGCACCCAGATAAAATCCACATTGGCCTTTTCAGCGTAAGGTATCAGCTGCTCCCGATGCAGTTCATTAATTCTAATCTGCGGAAGTTCTGTCAAAAAAATATTGCTGGCATGAATGTCCAAAACAAGGTCTGCCCCCTCAATATCTTCTACCATTTTTGATACTATATACTCATTCATATCTCCCTCACGATTTCCGGGAAAAATACGGTTCATATCCAGATCAAATGCCGGAATTCCCCTTGTAATCGAATCAATTCCAAAGGGGTTCATCGCCGGATAAATATCAACAATTCCGCCCAGTGCCGCCTCATTTTCCCGAATTCGTCTCGCCAGTTCATAGCAGACAAACTGTCCCTCCAGTTCATCGCCATGAATGCCGGTCACAACACAGATCCGCTTGCCATTTGCATCCTCACTTTCCATACGGAATTTTTTTATCACCAAACTCTCATCCAAAGGTAATTCTGTTCTTGCAATCTCTTCTACTTCCGTCTTCATGCTCATCACCTCATTTCCTCAACATCCACCAAAATATCCTGCTTTTGATTCGCAGTGCCAATAAAAACTCCCTGATTGACAATACAGTCATTATAGTCTCTTCCAACAGAAATTTTAATGTGGCCATCCTCCACTAACATCTGATTGGTCGGGTCGAGGCCATACCATTTTTCATCCTCGCACACCTCGACCCATGCGTGGGACATTCCCTCGCCGCACAGCATTCCCGTCACATACCGGCAGGGAATTCCGTTCATGCGGCAGAGTGAGAGCATAATATGGGAATAGTCCTGGCAGACTCCCTGATGTCTGTTCCACGCATCCTCCGCCGTTGTCGCAATTCCCGTCACTCCTTTTTGATAGGAAAAATCCCTTGCGAGACAGTTCATTATATATTCTGCCCGTTTTTTCACAGATTTTTCCTTTTCATATCTTTTTAATTCCAAGGAAGTATAATAATTCATCAGTCCGTCTCCGGGCCGTGTGAGGTCTGTCTGGTACTTGAACAGACCTGTTTTTTGTGGATTTATTTCTTTTTCAAACAATTCCACTCCCACAACCGCTTCTCCCCTCACATCAAAATAAAATCGTTCATGTTTTTCCTTCGTATATCCGTAAATCATCGCATTCCCAAAAGAATCCGTCTGCTCGCAGATAAATTGATTCGGAAAAATATCGGTCTCTAACCGCTCTATTTTTTGTCTGTCTGTTGTCCGGGGAATACATCGGAGGGTAAAGCGATGTTCACTTACTTCTTCGCTGAATTCCAATTTCATATAGTAGCGAAATTCCAGTTTCTTCATACCGCACCCCCATTATATCTACAGCAGATTCTCCACATCCTTTACAATTTCCTCATAATCTACCGGCTCCACCTCAACCAGATAATTGATGTGCATCAATTTTGCATTGCTGTAATGAAGGTAATCTCTCTCAATCCGGTCATTCATCCTCTTCACTTCCCGCTGCAGAAGTTCACGTTCCATATGCATTCTCGCATAAATATCAATCCGCTCAATCCGCTTACCCAGTTTAATAATATTTCTCACCTTGCGGCTGTCAATCGAGTCGTCCACCATCCCCCAGAAAGCCACAATATTGTCGATTACCTTTTGGAGCTGAATCAGAGGGGCCTGCGACGTTTTCGCCTTGTTCATCTCATAGACCGCAAGCTGAATATATGACAGCGTATCACTTCCGATTTCCTCTCTCAGCACAATGGCATTGTCATATGCGCGCATCAGATTAGAATAAATTGAATTGCCATCCTCCTCGTCAAAGCAATAGCGCCTGCAAAAATCTCCGCTCGAAGTATAGACATTGGGAATATCCTGCCTTCTGCAAAAATCCTCATATTCCTCTTCTTCCAAGTCAAGCATACCGTCATATTTTTCTGAAAAAATCCGTATTGTCGTGACAACACGTTCGCTGTATCTTCCGAGCCAGAATAACTGGTCCGCATGTTCTACCGAGATAATACCCATGTGTCCTTAAAGCCTCCTCCCTGTGAAGAATTCACAATAAACGAATCCGGATTTCTGGAAAATCTGGTCAGACCGCTCTTCCATACATACGGTTCGTCTGCCATCAGTACAAACGCCCTGAGATCTGCCTTTCGCGGCACCATCTCCCCTTTTTCCATAATATCAATGTCGAGAAAATCAATGATCTCCTGCGCAATGAACCGGCGCGGTTCTCTTTTCAGCATGGCAATAAATTTTTCTTTTTCTTTTCTGCTCATACTGTTGCCGAACACAACACCATAACCGCCCGCCTCTGCCACATCTTTCAAAACGAGTGAATCAAAGTGCTCAAGTACATATTTCATGTCTTCTTCATAATATGGAAGATAGGTCGGCGCATTCTTTAGAACCGGCTCCTCTCCCAGATAGTATTTCACCATCTTAGGAACAAAATAATAAATACCCTTATCGTCTGCCACGCCGTTGCCCGGCGCATTCATCAGTGCCACATGCCCTTTCCGGTAAATGTCGTAGATATGTGGAATTCCGATTACCGACTCAGGATTAAAATTCATCGGATCCAGATATTCATCGGATATCCTTCGATAGACGGCGCCGACTCTCTCCTTTTTCCCGGAATAATCCACGAAATATAAATAGTCATTTTCCACAATCAGTTCATGCCCCGTCGCAAGATGCGCCCCCGTTTTCTCTGCCAGATAGGAGTGCTCAAAATATGCCGCATTATATCTTCCCGGCGATAGGATTACCGTGTGACCTCCGACATTGACATAGTCCATTGCCTTTCTGAGAAGACTCGCATAATTTCTGTTGTCCTCCAGATGATATTCATTAAAAATGCGCGGATTACTTCTCCGGCAAAGTTCTCTCGCAATCATGGGATAAGAGGCTCCGGACGGAATTCTGAGATTGTCCTCCAGCACGAACCATGTCCCGTCTTTTGCCTGCACAAGGTCGATGCCGGAAATATGACAATACACATCCTTCGGTGGCATTACCCCCTCACACTGGGCAAGATACCCACTCCCCGCATAGACAAATTCCTCCGGCACAACACCATCTTGTATGATTTTTTTCTCACCATAAATGTCCTTAATAAATAAATTCAGTGCCATTACCCGCTGCTTAAGTCCGCGCTCTAACTCTCCAAACTCTTCACATCCGATGATTCTCGGAATCATATCAAAGGGAAATAATTGTTCCTTAAATGTATTATTTTTATAGATGCCAAACTTCACTCCATACCTTGCCAAAAGTTCATTTACCGTGTCTGAATTTTCAAAAATTGTCTCATCAATCATGCTTACCATCTCCCTTCCTGACATAAATTTTTTCATAGGAAAAAGGCGCCCTGCCGAAGCAAAACGCCTTTGTTTTAACAAAGTTATTTTATCATTGTCCCTTTTTAAAGTCAATAATTCTTGCAATTTTATGTGCTCTTGCATATCAAAACTTGTGCAAAAGCACATAACCGTAATCCGATCTCACTCAATATAGTCATTTTGAAATCTTGACAAATGTTCAAACGGCGTGATCAGTCTTCCCCGAAATAGACCACACCCATCATTAATTAACTGATTCCCCAGTGCCCCAAACATATTAACTTTTACCTTACTTAAATCAAGATTCTGTAATAACATCCCCCTCTCATAGGCATCGTCAAAATAAACACTCTCACCAATACGAATATCTGCACGCCTGGACCGGTCTTTTTCCTGCCGCTTTTCATATCCCAGATGATTTGCCGGACCAATTTCTGCATAATCATCCATCTCTTTCGTTCTCAACTGCACTTCTAAATAACTTCTCGACCTGTTATCATAAAAAATTATATGAATGGATTGATACCCGTATGGACTTGGATTTTCGATGTAATCCCTATAATAGGGCCGAAGTTCCTCCTTGATTTGTGTCGATGTACGATGACCTTCTATTTCAGAAATTTCAGCGCTAAATCCTCTCGCTTCCAAAAAATCCGGAAGAATATTTGCAATTTCATATAAGATTTCAAATTCTCTCTTCCGCTTGTTTTCTCCTGTTTTCAAATGACACTCTGGAACAGATATAACAATTCGATATGCAATTAAATCTCTGATTTTTCCTACCTGTTCTTTTATTTCAGATTCCGGAGGAAAACCTTCATTTTTTTTATGATAATCATAAATAAATTCTACTATTTTTCCATTTATTTTTTCCTCTAAACGTATCAGAGATTTTATTCTTCCCTTAAATGTAAACGCAAGATATGGATACCTGTTTGCCATAAATTCATAAAACTCTCTGATTCTGCGCGACTGGAAAGACAAAAATTCATTGTGCTCCAGTAATTCTATTTCCTGTAATAAAAAATTGCTGTGTACCAAATCTATACTGTTATGATTTTGAATAGCTGCCTTTTTTAAATCATGGGAATAGTTATGTAAAATTTTCAGAACGGTATCTCCATTATACAGGTAATCATTTAGTGTTATCATATTTTCCTCCCTATATAGTCAAGTCTTTTTTCCCTTAAAATAAGAGATTTCGTTTA
>CAMVIN010000093.1 GCA_947167565.1 uncultured Clostridia bacterium
GTTTACTTTTGCTGAGGATTTACCGATTGTTCGCGCAAAGATGATACAGGCTGCAAAGAACAAAGAACCCTTTGAATGTACGTTTCGCTGTTATAGGGGAAATGGAGATGGAGAATGGTACTGGCTCAGTCTGAGTGGAAGATTCTATGATGAACAAGACGATGGGAAGGAATATCTGTGCGTATTTTATAATGTGACAGAACGAAAAAAACATATATCACAGTTGGAATTGGAGAGAGAAAAGTATAAGCGTGCGATGCACCTGACATCAGATTTTATTTTTGAGTATGATTTAGAGACAAGAGAACTTTCATTTTTCGGAGATTCCGGTGATAATGAGTATGTTCCGTTTATTGAAGAAGGAATTTATAAAACCGGAAGTTCAATTTTGAAAAAAAATCAGCTGATACATCCGGAGGATTTTGAAAAGTGTCGTTTTCTCATACGGTCAAGAGGACGAGTGACGGTACAAATCCGGGTAAAAACGATGTTTCGTAAAACTGGAGTTATCAATTATCAATGGTATGAAGTAGAGGCGATACCGGTATGGAGGAATAACAAAATTGTGACGTTTGTCGGCAGTCTGCGCCGGTTAGATGAGTTGAAAAAAGAAGAACGGCGACAAAAAGAACTGGCCAATATATTTGAAGTACAGGCGCAGCGGACATTTGAAATAGTAGTCTATATTCCGATTGAGGAAGGAGATATTCATGGCTATCTTATGACGGGAAATGAGTTCGAGGGAGTATTCCCGACCTCTCAATTTGATGAATTTGTGGAATTCACATCCGAACAATATGTTCATCCGGATGAGCAGGAACGATTCCGTCAAATTATGCAGCTACCGCATATGATTCGTGTGTTGAATCAAGATGTGGAAGAGGAGATGGCGATTTTTCGGATAAAAATAGGGAAAGAAGCTGAGTATCGATATAAGTGTATAAAATATAGCTACATGACAGATGATGAAAGTACTATTATTTTTACCGGCCAGGATATGAATCAGTTTTATGAGTCACAGATGCGGGAGGAGATGGCGAATCGGAAAATATTAGAAAGTGCAATTAGCGAGAGACAGACTTCTGCAGAAATACGAAGAAATTTTTCGCTTATGATCTCCAGAGAACTTCTGGCACCGATTCAGTTTGCCGAGATGTGCATGGCAGAGGGAATTCAGGACAATAACAGGGAACAGGCAAGTGAAGCAATAACCTATGCAAGAAAAGTAATGGAAAATATCGCAGAATTTCAGAAGATTGAACAGGGATATCTGAGATTGGAAAATAAAAAGGTGGAATTAGACAGACTGCTCATCCATATTCTTGAAAATTGTAAAAAGAGTGCCGGCGAGCTCGGCGTTGATGTCATGTATCAACTAAATCTTCAATGGAAGTCTTATTTTGGCGATGAGAGAAGAATAGCACAGGTTATTCACAATGTCTTAGGAAATTGTCTTATGGCATCGCAAAAGGGTGCCAGAGTGAATATATGGGGACATGATGAGGAACAGGGAGATGGGCTCAATATGTTTCATATGACGATAGAAGATACAGGGACACCGGTTCTTCTTACCTCGTTTGGACGGGATTATTTGTTAGAGCCTAAATTACAAAAAGAGACGTGGAGATATGGAAACACTCCCCATGGTGCTGAGTTTTCACTGATTCTTGCACGAAAAATTTTGGAGAGTATGGGGGGGGTGCTGCAGCTGAATCGTAAAAAGGAGCAGTTTAATATTATCGATATTTATTTTCCGCTCAAAAAGATAAAAGAGGCAGAGGGGTATGTTGTCACTGATTTTCAAGTGGATTCTTATCATGTGGACTTTAGCCCATATACGCTTCTGCTGGTAGAAAATGATGAAGGAAGAGAATATCTGCACGGGCCAATGCTCCGTTTGAATGGTGCACAAGTGGAACCTGCATCAAATTCAGAGGAGGCAAAGAAAATATGGAAGGATTACCCGAAGGGTAAGTTTCATGCAATCCTTATTAATGGAAGCAGGGTGGACAAAAAGGTGTTTGAACTGGTAAAATGGTTTCGTTCACAGGAGGGTGAAGAAGCAAAGAATATTCCTATTTTTGTATTTGCGGATGATATTGGGCAGGATATTGTTCGTGAAAGCATGCGGGTAGGAATTAATTCCATTCTGCCATGTTCGGTAGATTTAAAGCGCTTAAAAAAAGTTTTTGAAATGATGATAAAAAATTGTTGACTTTTCAAATTGGGGATAGTATAATGCAAGCATGACGAGGACGTCAGAGACGAAGTAATTTGTCTCTGATGTCTTTTTTTATTTATTAAACTTGGAGGTGGTCTTATGACTGAAGAAGTTATGACGTATGTGAATGACAACCTGTGGGGTGTCTGGTTCCTTATTGGTGCCGCCCTGGTATTCTGGATGCAGGCCGGATTTGCTATGGTGGAAGCTGGATTTACCAGAGCCAAAAACGCCGGTAATATCATCATGAAAAATCTGATGGATTTTTGTATCGGTACGGTTGTTTTTGTTGTAATCGGCGCATCCTTTCTGCTGGGAGAGGATTTGCTTGGATTTATCGGAAAGCCGGGATTTGATATTTTTACGAATTATTCAAATTTTGATTTTTCCTCTTTTGTATTTAATCTGGTTTTTTGCGCAACGACGGCGACAATTGTTTCCGGTGCAATGGCAGAGAGAACAAAATTTCTTTCTTACTGTATTTATTCAGCGGTAATATCAGCTCTGATTTATCCGATAGAAGCACACTGGATCTGGGGTGGCGGCTGGCTCGCACAGATGGGATTCCACGATTTTGCCGGCTCCTGTGCCATACACATGGTTGGAGGAATCAGCGCCCTGATTGGTGCAGCGATTCTCGGTCCGCGTATTGGGAAGTTTAAGAGTACAAGGGATGGAAAGTTTGTGAAGGTCAACGCAATTCCGGGACACAACCTGACTATCGGAGCACTCGGTGTATTTATTTTGTGGCTTGGCTGGTACGGATTTAACGGTGCTGCCGCTACGGACTTGCCGACACTCGGTTCAGTCTTTTTGACAACGACAGTTGCCCCGGCAGTTGCAACGTTTGTCTGCATGATTTTTACATGGGTGAAATATGGAAAACCGGATGTATCCATGTGCCTGAATGCATCACTGGCAGGTCTTGTTGCCATTACGGCTCCCTGTGATGTGACGGACTGTGCAGGAGCAGCAATTATTGGAGCAGTGGCAGGGCTGCTTGTAGTATTCGGTGTATGGCTCTGCGACCATGTGCTTCATGTTGACGATCCGGTCGGCGCAGTGGCAGTACATATGATGAATGGTATCTGGGGAACGTTAGCAGTCGGCCTTTTTGCGACAGATTCTGCACCGGGATTTGCGGTGGCAGGAATTAAAGAAGGACTTTTTTATGGCGGTGGATTGTCACAGATGGGCTTGCAGTTGATTGGCTTTTTCGCAGTAGCGGCATGGACGGCAATTACAATTACAATTGCTTACATGATTATTAAGGCGGTTGTAGGTCTTCGTGTCACACCGGAGGAGGAAATTGAAGGTCTGGATGCCTCTGAGCACGGTCTGCCAAGTGCATATACAGACTTTATGCCGGCAGGAAATACATTCTATACTGCGATTCCAAAGGGTGTGAAGACGACGATGGGAGATGTGCCGATGGAAAAAGCAGTTCAGGTGGCAGAGGTTCCTTCTGCCCCGGCCATCAAAAAGAAGAAAGAAGCCAAGGAAGGAGAAATCAAACTCAGCAAGGTTTCTATCATCTGCAGGCAGAATAAGTTTGAGGATTTGAAAGAGGCACTGGCGGAAATCGGTGTCAAAGGTGTAACGGTAACACAGGTCCTCGGTTGTGGAACTCAGAAGGGTAAGGCTGAGTATTACCGTGGAGTTCCGGTTGATTTTACCTTGCTTCCGAAGACAAAGGTTGAGGTCGTTGTGAGTGCCGTGCCGGTTGAAAAGGTAATTGAGACGGCGAAAAATGCGCTGTATACCGGACATATCGGTGACGGTAAGATATTTGTTTACGATGTAGAAGACGTTGAAAGTCAGAACCGGCGCAAGTGGATTTGATGCGCTGCAGGATGACTGATACAGGTGATGATAGGAAATGTTTATAAGATGAATGCTTGCGGTATCTGTATTAAATTTCCCGTAAGGCGAGGATGAACCAGCCGATTCCCACAATCAATGTGACGGAGGTTATCAATCCAAGTACCATGACGAGACGGCTATACCAGTCAAAGAGAAAACGGTGTTTTTTCCCCCGTTTCAATCGGACGGTATAGGGGCGTCCCTCATGGTACATTTTTTTTGCGAACATGCCGTCGAGAGGATAAAGATTCCGGTATTCCTCACCTTCATAGGAATAGACGGCAAAATGAATGTTTTTTTCGGAGCGTTCCACGCGTAAAAACTTTGCCTTTCTTCGTTTACAAAAAAAGAAAAACAAAATGGATAGTGCAAAAAATAAAAACATCAAAACAGAGAACAATTCCATGACAAGGAGAACGCCGGTTCCGATTGTGACGGCGTTAATTCCGATAATTAAGAGCATGATAATAAGTATCAGGATAATCATGAAAATTTCCATCTGCCTGCCTCCTTATTTTTATTTCCCAGATACATAGTTTTCTTTTATGATAGTAATTGCGATTTTATACGAAAGGAAAACTGTGTGATGGAATCTATTGTAGCGGAAAACTTAGTATCTTTCAAGGAGTTAGAGAAAAAACTGTGTTCTTGACGAAAAAAAGTGGTAATGATAACATGGATAGGTAATATGAAAGATGAAGGAGGATGTTTTCATGAATACAGCAATTACCATGCAGTTGTCAATAGCAACTGTTTTTGTGCAGGGACTTCTCAGTTTTTTCTCCCCCTGTGTTCTTCCTTTGATTCCCCTGTATTTTAGTTACTTATCCGGAGGAACAGTGGAACAGTCAGAGGATAGGACTTTGGTTTATCGCAGAAAAAAAGTAATTGTAAATACCATTTTTTTCGTTTTTGGAATCAGCTTTGCCATATTTATTTTGGGCTTTGGCATGTCTGTGCTGGGGACATTTTTTTCTTCTCATCAATTATTATTTGCCCGGGTGGGCGGTATAATTGTTATTCTGCTTGGAATGTATCAAGTAGGATTTTTTGGCTCGTCTGCTTTTCTCAGTAGAGAACGAAGGTTTTCGCTTGATATACAAAAATCGGTTTCTTCGCCTTTTGCCGCACTTCTTATGGGATTTATATTCAGTTTTTCATGGACGCCCTGTGTCGGTCCGACGCTGACATCGGTACTTTTGCTCGCTACATCGGCTGCTTCCCGTGGGCAGGGTTTTTTCTATATTGGAGTGTATACATTTGGATTTGTTCTGCCATTTTTAGTGGCAGGGTGCTTTACGACATCTGTTCTTGCAATATTTCACAAGCATCGGAATGTAGTCCGATATACAGTAAAAATTGGCGGCGTTTTGATGATGTTGCTCGGTGTGCTTATGGTATCAGGACTCCTAAACCGGGTGACAGGTTATTTTACGGAGAGAGATTATACACAGGAAAATGACTATGCAAAGGGAAAGGATTATACGGATAGAGCAGATTCTTCCGAACAGACAACCGAAGACGGGAATAAGAAATATGCAATTGAATTTGAACTCAGGGACCAGTATGGAACTGTTCACCGCCTGTCGGATTATCAGGGGAAAGTAGTGTTCTTGAATTTTTGGGCAACGTGGTGTCCGCCATGCCGTTCAGAGATGCCGGATATACAGGCTCTTTACGAAAAATATATCGAAGAAAATAATTCGAAGGTTGTTATTTTGTCAGTGGCAACACCGGATTATGGAAGGGAAACAAATCAGTCGGGAATCGAAACCTTTTTAGAGAAGAATGGCTACACTTATCCGGTTCTTATGGACGAGGGGGGAAAAGTAACAGAGCAGTATTTGATTCAGGCGTATCCGACAACTTTTATGATTGACCAAAACGGTTGTTTTAACGGCTATGTTCAAGGGGCGATGTCGCGGGAGATGATGCAGGAAGTTATTGAGGATACACTGGCAGTCAAATAGCGGTTGGCAGTTGACTTTCACAGAAAAATATTGTATCATACTTTTATGGTAGGAAAATGGGGTTATTGCTTTTCGAAAGACAACAATTGATGGAATGGAGAAGTGGATTATGAAGGTATCTACGAAAGGACGTTATGCGCTGCGTCTCATGCTGGATCTGGCGCTCAATGACAGTGAAAGACCTGTTAGAATAAAGGAGATAGCAAAAAGGCAGGGAATATCTGACAAATATCTGGAGCAGATTATTTCTGTATTAAATAAGGCCAATTTTGTGAGAAGTGTCAGAGGCCCTCAGGGAGGCTACCTTTTGACCAGGAATCCGAAGGAATATACAGTTGGCATGATTTTGAGACTCACTGAGGGCAGTATGTGTCCGGTAGATTGTGTAGATGGCGACTGTGCCGGGAACTGTGAACGTCTGGACGATTGCGTGACAGCGGTAGTCTGGCAGAAGTTAAATGCCGCAATTAATGATGTAATTGATCATATTACACTGGCAGATCTGGTGGACTGGCAACTGGTTCGCAATGGTGATTATTCGATATAGAATAATTATATAATACTGTTATAGCGAAAGCCTTGACAAATGACCAGGCTTAAGGTATCATTATTTTATATAATTCATATAAATATACTATGAAAAGTAGGAAAAGGCATGCTGCGATGCTTATTCCTCGGAAAATAAAAGGAAGGAAGTGCAGAATATGGGAATTTATAAAAAGGTGACAGAATTGGTGGGGAATACTCCACTTTTGGAACTGACCAATTATGAAAAGAACAACAATCTTGAGGCTACGATTTTGGGCAAACTTGAGTATTTTAATCCGGCGGGAAGTGTCAAGGACAGAATCGCACGAGAGATTATTGAGGAGGCGTGGGAGAGCGGAAAATTGACGAAAGATTCCGTTATCATCGAGCCTACCAGTGGTAATACCGGAATTGGTCTTGCTTCCATCGCGGCATCTTTAGGAATCCGCCTGATTATTACGATGCCGGAGACGATGAGTATTGAGAGAAGAAATCTCATGAAGGCTTATGGGGCAGAACTGGTGCTGACCGATGGGGCGAAGGGAATGAAAGGGGCGATTGCAAAAGCCGATGAACTGGCAGAAGAGCTTCCGAATAGTTTTATCCCGGGACAGTTTGTTAATGAACTAAATCCGCAGGCTCACAGAAAGACGACCGGACCGGAGATTTGGGAAGACACCGAAGGAAAAGTAGATATTTTTGTTGCCGGTGTAGGAACCGGTGGTACTGTGACCGGTGTCGGCGAATTTTTGAAATCCAAGAATCCGGATATTAAGATTGTGGCAGTTGAGCCGGCAGCCTCTCCTGTATTGTCTAAAGGAACAGCTGGTGCTCACAAGATTCAGGGAATCGGAGCGGGCTTTGTACCGGAGGTGCTGAACACAGATATCTATGATGAGATCATTCCTGTTGAGAATGAAGACGCATTTGCTGTTGGACGAGAGATTGGTCGCTCAGAGGGAGTTCTTGTGGGGATTTCATCTGGGGCGGCAGTATGGGCTGCTACAGAACTGGCAAAACGTCCGGAAAATAAAGGAAAGACCATTGTGGCACTTCTTCCGGATACCGGAGACAGATACCTCTCCACACCACTGTTTGCAGAATAATAGAAGATATATAGAATAAGGACTGCTATCCATTAGGGGTAGCAGTCCTTATTTTACTCGTCCGGGTTCTCGGCTGTATTTTCTGCCACGACCTGAATACCATTGACTTCCACAAGATCATTGAGTTCAATAACAAGGCAAGGCACACCATCGCTGACGCGGGTTTCCACGAGGTCTGTTCTCTCCGGATTGACGCGCACAGTGACATCAGGGGTACGCACTTCAAATGTGCGGGTGTTAGAGATGTTGTCCGCCATCAACACTTCTTTTTCTCCGATGCTTTCATCGAATCGCTCTTCAAAAGTTTCTATTTTTTCTTGTTCTACGCCGCTTTTTTGAAGAAGTTTAGACATATCCATCTTGTCCAGTGCCAGCGGCTCCGGATTTTCTTTATTTTCCGCTACCATTTCGTTGAGGTTTTCGTGAATAGATTTGACAATATCATACTCGCAGTCTCTTCCGAGAGATTCTTCAATGATGGCATTGAAGGTTTCTTTCTGGCTGCCCGCCGGCAGAGGAAGATGACATCCGAGCAGTTCATCGGTAAATGCGAGATCCACCTCATCCGATTTCCTCGTGTAGTACAGGAGGCTGTGAATGTCTGTGTTGCGGTCGTTGAAAGCCGGAAAGAGAAAACCGAGTTCCGGCGGCTGGACAAGCCAGTCACGGATGCGATCCTGAATGTGGTTGGTTTCTGTGTTATAACTGAGTCCCGGTTTTGTCAGTTTGACCGGACAAATACTGCACAGTATGTAGTCATATACATATTCGGAGGCGTCAAAATTTTCAATGCCGTCAGAAGTAATCTTCGGAATGTCATAGGCATCGTGCACCAGAATAATAAAGTAATTTTCCGGATATTGGTATGTCTCAATTACTTTGTCATAGAACTGGTTCAGCAATTCTTCGTCCTCTAATCCGCTCTCTACCAGTTTCATGAGAAAGCGCTGAGTGCCGTCCTCGCTTGTCTCTTGTTCCGTCGGAAATTCCATATTGAGTAATGTTTTCCCGATGGAGCCGGAGAGGGTCTTTCGGAAGATGTCAATGTATTTAAACATTTCTTCCTCCGGAAGGCCTAAAAATGCCTCCTTTAAGGTCATTCGCTTTTCTTTTTCTGCATCTACATAACAACCGCAAATTCGACTGATACTGCACTTTGTCTTGGTAAAACGTTTTTTGATTTCAGATATTTCTTTTTTGTTCATTTGTCTAATCCCCATTTCTTATTTTTGAAGCAAACAGTTTTATTTTAACATAATTTTAAAAAATGCAAAAGAGGAAGTTTGTATTTATTGAAGGTTTCTGATATAATAGGGAGAAATGAAAAAATTTAGAGAGAAAAGGGAAAGAAAAATGGAAAAACCGGAAGTTGATTTGAAAGCATTGCAGAAAAAATGTCTGGAAATTACATTGGTTTTTAAAGATTTTTGTGAGAGACACGGTCTGCTGTTTTATCTGTGCGGAGGAGGCTGTATCGGGGCTGTCCGTCATGGGGGATTTATTCCGTGGGATGATGACATTGATGTTTTTATGCCGAGAGAAGATTATGAAAAGATGTGTCAGCTCTGGGTACTGGAGATGGATCAGAGCAAATATCGGCTCAGCAGAACCGGACCGAATAATTTTGAGCGCTCCCAGCTCACCGCGATTACGGACGAGGAGACGACTTTTATCAAGGAGAGACAGATGGATTTGGAGGTGGCGCACGGCGTGCGTCTTGAAGTTCTTCCGCTCGATGGATGTCCATCCGGACGATGGAAGCGTAAAATGCAGTTGTTCTGGGGACTTGTGTATCAGATTTACATCAACCAGGAGGCACCGACCAGCAAGGGGAAACTGCTGGAATGGATTGGGCGTGCGATGCTTGCTGTCAGGCCGGGCTGGAAGCGTCGTTACCGGATGGCGATGTTTGCTGAGAGACAGATGACGAAGTATCCGATTGCAGAGTGTGATAAGATTACGGAACTCTGTGTCCGATATAATTATATGGTCAACGAATATCCAAAAGAAATTTTTGAATCTGCGGTGTACAAAGAGTTTGAGGGTGAGATGCTTCCGCTTCCGGCAGGGTATGAGAAATACCTTTCGATGGCATTTGGCGATTATATGTCATTGCCGCCGAAAGAGGACCAGGTGCCGTCACATGACGGTATTTGCATTGATTTGGAACATTCATATACTACATATAAGGGAATCTATTATCCGAAGGAGAGAACACTGTCATGAGTGAACAGAAGACGGGGATGGTTTCTGTTATTGTGCCGACACGCAACTCGGATAAGTTTCTGGATTTGTGTCTGCACTGTATTGTAAACCAGACATATCAGAACATAGAGGTTATTCTCTGTGATGGAGCATCAGAGGACAGAACGGTCCGTATTATTGAAAATTACATAAAAGAATATCCGTATATCCGATGTCTTGCCTTGGAAGACAGGGGCGTATCGTTCTCGCGCAATGCCGGGATTGAAGTGGCAGAGGGAGAATACATTATTTTTGTGGACAGTGATGACTTTCTACAGCCGACAGCGTGTGAAGTGCTGGTCAAAGAGGCACAGAGGACCGGAGCGGAGCTTGTGATGGCCGGGTATCGAAGAATGATGACAAGAGAAAATACAGAACCTTCTGCCGGAGTGTTTGAGGGCGCAGAGGAATTTGCGTCTCATATGAGAGAATACTGCGATTTTCGGGACAACTGTATCAAACCGGTATGGAATAAATTATATCGTAAAGAGGGATTGAGGGCGCGTTTTTCAGAGAAAATGGATTTGCGCGAGGATATTCTGTTTAATTTGGCAGTGCTTGAGAGGGCAGAACGTATTGCTGTTATTTCAGATACCGTTTATGAATACAACAATGAAAAGGCGATGCAGAACTACTACCGTTATCGGGAGGATGGTTTTGTGATTGAAACTCTGGTTCATGAGAAGTTGATGGATTTCATGGAAAAGTATGGGCAGGAGGACAAAAGTTTTGTCTATAGCAACTATATGAAAACGTTGGCAATTCAAATCATTGCCCTGATCCATAAGTCCGGCTGGTCAGAGAATGAGTGCAAAAAGAGACTGCAGGAGTGGATGGAACATCCTGTCATTTTGGATCTGGTGGAACACTATGAGCCGACGGACAGAAAAGAGAAGAAATTGCTCAAGATGCTTGCCCGTCAAAAAAAATCTGCAGTGTATCGTTATTATAAAACATTTGAGCGAGGAAAATTGTGATGAATCAACGAAAAGCGGGAGCAATTCTCTCGTATGTATATTTGGCAATGACTTTTGCAATGGGGATTTTTTACACGCCGCTTTTGTTAAAATGGCTTGGAAAATCCTCAAATCTGGGAATCAGAACCTTCTCCCGGCAGATAAATTTATATTCCAAAAAATAAGTAAAACCCAGAATATACTGAAATGGATAATGAGTTGCCCTCTTCTTTATAGCCTTCATGAATCTCATGGCTGTAAAGTCATCAAGCTGTGCATAAAGCTCGGAATACAGTGTAGCTATATCCGTGTCGCGGTACTGCGCCATCAGATATCTTGCCTCAGCCTTGGCATTTTCTATACCTGCATCTGTAAGTATCCTGGCTCCCTTGGAAAGAACGGCTCCTACTGTTTTATCATTATTTCTGTTTTCGTCATTTTTCAAAACTGTCATTTCTTACACACTCTACATATTCGTGCCAGTCTATAACACCTTCAACCGATTTGATAGCCACTTCTATCATATCATCATCAGGTTCCTTGGTTGTAAGCCTCTGAACCCAGAGTCCCGGAGCGCTTAAAATTCTGGAACACGCATTCTGATATTTTCCA
>CAMVIN010000094.1 GCA_947167565.1 uncultured Clostridia bacterium
AATGGAAGATAGCCGATGCTAACATTATTATTCATACTGATAAGCGCCATTTTACGGACAAATTTTCCGTTCTCATCTCTTGTCGGAACATAGACAACATAGTTGTACCAGGTGCCCCGGTCATCCACTACCTCTGTCATCTCATCCTCCGGAACGAGAGGAAGAACTGTCGCAAAAGAAAGCTCTATCTTAGAAACTGCCTCATCATAAACCGATGGCGCAAGTGTGATGGAATCTGAGGTCACAACAAGGATATCCTTCCCTGTTTTCGTCCACATATCTTTCCACTCTTCTTTGCTGTCACAGATTGCAACACAGTCTGACCGGATCCAGCCAGAGCAGTTTGTTGTCCTTCCCCAGTAAAACTCTCCGTCTCCCGTCACTGCCTCGATAATAATCGGCTCATTGACATTGAGCCTTGAATTCGTAAACTCCTCATCTGTGTCCGTCGCACTAAATCCTACAAATCCGGATACCGGAGCCATCTTAAGTTCAGACGCTTTTGTGCAGAGACCATACTTGACTACCGCCTCTTCCCCCGTATCCGCAGCAAGGATATTATCTTTTAATTCCTCACAGAACGCTTCAATGTCATTCAACTTCTCGCCATTCAGAAAAACATTCTTATAATTACCTTTACTATCTTTTAATCTGGAATTTTTTATCTCATCATCAATCGCTTTTACCAGATTCTGCTTTCTTGTCGTCGCATTATAAGTCTCTTCCTGATTCAGAAGATCGTACATATAGGTCCCCGATGCATCCAAAATCCGCTGATTCACTTTTTCAATCCCCTCGGAGTCAATCAGTACTTTATCCGGATTCTCGCAGCGGTCAGCCCAGTAGGATGCCTTTGTCATCGCTGCTGTCACATCGCTCTGATAGGTCAGATTCCCAGTCGAAGCAGGTTCCGGTGTCGCCGTCGGTTTTGGTGTCACTTCCACATAAATAATCTGTGGAGTCGGTGTCGGCTTTTCTGACGATACCTCTGCTGGTGATTTTGTTGGCGAAACTACCGGTGTGACAGTTGTCTTTGCCGTCTTTTGATTACTTTTTACCGTCACTATGCACTTATATTTTTTTCCGGAAAGTTTTGCCGTAATTGTCACTTTTCCCTTTTTCTTTGCCTTCACGGTTACGACGGATTTATTTTTCTTATTAACGGCGATGGAAACAATTTTTTTATTTGAAGTAGTCCATTTAATTTTGGTTCGCTTTTTCTTACTGACCTTCTTTAACTGCAGTTTAACACATTTTCCTGTTTTTAGAGACAATGCGCTCTTGCTGAGTCCGACCTTCTTTGATGCTGCTTGTGCCGTGCCGGGAACTGAAACCATTGACAGTGCAAGCGCACAAACAAGTCCCGATACCCCCCACTTATCAATACATTTATTTGCTTTTCTCATTACTGCACTTCCTTTCTATTCTCCTTTATCCGTATATTGACAGTATTCTCTCCTGTCTCTTCATAATAACGGTATGTAATTTCCTCAGATATATTGTCTAAGATCGACAGGGAAAGGGCATTATCCGTATCCCTGATATCAAAGGCTTTCCCCCTGTAGGACACAGAAATACGGCACCCTCCATCCTGCATAGAATATTCCACCTTCACCTGAATGAACGGCTCATCAAACTCCGGAAGAAGAATCTGCTGTACAAGTTCCTCTATGGCGAGACGAATACGATATTTTCCTTCCGGCGCAACATCATTCTGTAAAAGATAATTATCCAGCCTTGCATGAAATCCTATAAAATCATAATCCCTGCTTTCAATGACTGCTTCAAATATCTTTAGTCTCTTTATGAATCTACGGGTAAGTTCGTTTTTCGGATTGTCAAAAATCTCCTCCGGTGTTCCCTCTTCACAGATACCGCCATCATCCATATAAATGACTCTATTCGATATGGCACGGGCAAAATTCATTTCATGTGTAACAATAACCATCGTCTTCCCACTTTTCGACAGATCCCTTATAACAGCCTGAACCTCTGAGACCATCGTGGGATCTAAGGCACTGGTAGGCTCATCCAAAAGAATCACCTCCGGATCCATACAAAGGGTTCTCGCAATTGCCACTCTCTGCTTCTGTCCTCCTGATAGTTCATCCGGATAACTTAATGCCTTATCAGACATTCCTACCCTGCGTAATACTTCCATTCCCTTATCATACGCCTCCTGCTTACTTTTTTTCAAAAGATCCATTGGCGCAAGCATCAAATTTTCTATAACCGTCAAATGTCCGAACAGATTGAACGACTGGAACACCATTCCCATCTTCTGCCTTATTTTCCGGATATCATATCCTTTCGCCGTGATATCCTCTCCATGAAAAATAATCTGCCCGGCAGTCGGCTTTTCCAATAAATTCAGACAACGTATCAGCGTGGATTTCCCCGTTCCCGAAGGTCCGATTACGGAAATCACATCACCTTCATGGATAGTTAACGATATATCCTTTAGAGGAGTTACCGTACTATATACTTTTTTCAGATTTTTGATTTCAATCACTTGTGCGCACCCCCTTTAAGATATCGTCTCTTTTCCGCCTCTTTGGATTGATGCGGATTTCAATTCTGCCTACCAGAAAAGTCAAAAGACCTCCTAATATAAAATAAATAACCGCAACTGCAATCAGTGGAAAAAATGCCTCATAGGTCCTGCCACGAATAATGTCTCCCATCTTCGTCAAATCCTGCACAGCAATATATCCTACAATGGCAGTTGCTTTGATCAGAGCTACGACCTCGCCCTTATACGCAGGAAGAAAATGTGGCACTGCCTGTGGCAAAATAATGCGGAAAAATGCCCGGACATCTCCATAGCCCAATGCCAAAGCGGCCTCCATCTGCCCCCTGTCAATCGCTCCCACACCGGATTTCAGCATTCCAAAAACTCCGGAACTGAACACAAGAGTGAAGGATATTACTGCGACCACCGTTCCACTGATCTGTGCCTTTGCAAAGATGATATAGTACAAAATCATCAAAAGCACCACAACCGGCATCCCCTGTATCAGCCATACCAAAAATCCAGAGATAATATTGGCCGCTTTGTTTCCATTTCGACAGCACATATATGCCAAAAATCCAAGTATGGTTCCAAACAAGATGGACAACACTGTGATGAGGATGGTCGTAAGGATTCCCGAAAGGAACATCTTATAGCGTTCCTCACGGATAAATGTTTTCTCAAAACTCGACTTTATCCCATCCAAAAAGGAAACCTCAGCAGTGTCCTCTTTCGCAGTGCGCACAATCAGCACATAGGAGGCCGGAAGGTACTCGACAAAGTCCATTGTCTCCTTGCGCTCGTCTGTTACAACGATAGAACCGCAGATGATATCTGCTTTTCCGGAGCCTAGCGAGGACAAGACCGCAGAAAAGTCCATCGGTGCAAAATCAACATGTACATCAAGTTCCTTTGCAATAAGCAAGATAGTCTCGACATCAAGCCCTAAAAGTTCCCCGTTCTGACCGACATAACTCATCGGTTCTAAGGCATCACAGGCAGCCACGCTCACAGTGCCGTTTGCCCCCGGCCAGTCCTGCTTAGGAATCGTCTTTATACTGTCATCTGCACCGGTCCACTTCTTCCACAGCGCATCCTTCGTTTCTTTCGGAATCTTATCATAAGCCTCCTGCCATGCATCCCTCCTTTTATCCCCTTTTGCAAATCCAAGGCCAAAGGCCGTCTCTCCAAGACTCTCCGGAAATATAGCAAGCTCCTTCTCTCTGTTTGCAGCAAGTTCTGCCACCGCATTGTTCATAAACCCTGCGTCACTCTTTCCTGACTTTACCGCCAGCATCATATCCGGCATCGACTGGAAGTAAGTAAACTCCTTTACCTTTGAAACCTTCGACGAAATCAGTTCCTCAAAAGGAGCTCCGGTCAACATGGAAATCGTCCTGCCATTTAATTCTTCAAAAGTATGGTATTCCGGCTCTGATACAGAGGAATCTCCCTGCTCTGACGCACTAATATCCTCTGCCGGAACCGCCAGAACAATTCCTCCCGTACTTGTAGGATCAGAGAAAAGCACCTCTTCCTCCCGTTCCGGTGTCACATTCATATCCGTGGTAAAGTCATATTTTCCTGACTGTATCGCCGGAATACGCGCAGAAAAGTCCACATCACCCAACTCCAGTGCATACCCCCTGTCCCGGCAGAAACGCACGACAAGATCAATGTCATATCCGACATTTTTTCCATCCTTAATATAAGACCACGGCATATCCGTCGATGTGGTAATCACACGAATCGTCCCATTTTCTCCTGTCAGGTCAGACATATCCACAACTTTTTTCTCTTCATCAATTCCCATCCAGATATTGTCCATCTCCTGTAATGTCCCATCTGAGCGGATCTTTTTCAGAAATTCATTCAGTTCCTTACATAAGGTGGCACTCCTCTCATTATCCTTCCTAAATGCAAAAGCATAATCTTGATTGGTAATGCGGTCACGTATGTAGTCAATCTCAGGTTTTTCAGCATGTATGGTTTTCAACCCCGGCTCATCTCCCAGATATGCATCGATTTTCCCCGCAAGCAGAGCTGCATTGCAGTCCGGATAACTATTATAATAGAGATATTCGCTGTCCGGAAAATAAGTTTTTGCCGCATCCTCCATCAGTGTCCCTGTCAGGACTCCTATTCGTTTTCCATTATATTTTTTCCATGCGGCATCTTCGTCTGCCCCGTCACCGGATGCGGCTGACGCCCCCATAGAAAAAACGAACGGCATCATCAGAAATAATACCACTAATACAACGTTCCATTTTCGTAAATTTTTTTTCATAACACCTGTCCTTTCTTCTCAGTTCCCCATCTTTCTTCTTTTCCGGATAATAATTCCAAATGCAGTTCCCAAAATTATCAGCAGACCACCAATAACAATAGCAACCTTGTTTCCCTTACTGTTTACTATCGTTCCGGTTGTCGCCGCACCGGCATTCACTTTTACGTCGAATCCGGTCTGCGGATTCTGATAAAAACCATCTCCGCTCTGCAGCCACGCAAGATAGAACTCCGGATAGTGCTGGTTTATGATGTCCTCTCCACTCTTTAACCACGTCCCTGCCAGTGTAGTCGCATCAATCCCCTTCTCACTCATATCATCTGCTGATATCATTTTTGATGTCGCTTTGCATACCATATAAATAATGGCCGGCCAGTCCTTTTTAATCTTTTGATATCCCTTTTTATCGAGATTCTTTTCCAGGGCATCGTGAACAAATTCCCAGAGCCCGTCATAGAGAGCTTTTTTCTCTTTTTTCCCGAGCATATCAGTTCCAAACAGCGCTGCAACCATAAATTTGGACATTACTGACGAATCCAATTTTTTCCCTGAACAGGAATTGATGATATTCACAATCGTATCATTGACATTTTCCTCGGAGAAGAAGACTCCGACCAGCATGCTGATCATTTCCTCAACCGTCGCAGTATCCTCAATGAGTTTCTCCGAATAAGCCTTCCTGCTCTCCACAACCCGGTCGGCAAGCATATCTACTGTGCCTTGAATAAATTCCTCATAACTAAGCTCAATGTCTGTTCTCTCATCGAATTCCATCGTCTCCAATAATTTTCGAAACGTGTTTTTCACCAGTCTGCCATTTTTTACAAACTCAAGGTTGTTGATATCCTCATTTCCTATTTTCTTTATATCTTTCTCTGTTACCTCCTCTGGTTCTTTTTCGGCCAGTACACTTTTCTTGTCATTCTTAAAAAGTGATGCCAGATCCAACTGATAAAACGTTAGATTCTCCTTGTATATCAGAGAGGACCCCAGTTTCTGTAACTGCTCCTGCATTTTTTCCGCAGAACCGATTTCTGTTGCCTCTACCAAATCCCCATAACGGGAAAAGCCAAAACTGTCCGGTGCCAGAACCCCCACAGGATCTTTTTTGCTCACGACTGCATGACTGTTCTTGTAGGTCCCTTTCTTGTCTTCATCAGACGCTGCTTTCGGCGTTGCAAAACTGTATCCATAGACAGAATCGGCACCGTACTCATCCGTCAGCTGCCGGGTGAGAAGGTCTGTGACGGCAGCACCGCGGGAATATCCTGTAACCCAAAAAACAGTATTTGCGGCATCTATTCCCCGCTTCTCCATATAGACACGGATATCCTCTCTCACGATGTCTGCTGACTGCATGAATCCCTTTGCATCCCCCGATGTTCCGAGCAAAAAGTTATTCGCCCACTCATCATCGTAGTCGATTCCCCGCAATGCTGTTACCACAAGATTGCGCTTTTTCCCATCCACCGCAATTGTCTTATGGGCAAGAACAGCACCGATGGAATCCTCTTTTGCTCCCTCCGTGTACCCTTTATTTGCCTCTATATCCTCAAATCCGCTCTTGTCAAGAATATCCTTTACGGTGTCGGCCTTCCGTCCGCTCGCCGCCGCAAGATGCATGGATACCGTGGCAAGATGTTCATCGTACTCGGAGGAACTCTTCACAAAATAGCCATCGGAATAGTAAAATGGTACGGTGGTCGTTTTATCTTCATCGTTCAGCGGAATCAGATCATACACATCCTCAATCACCGGCATACCGTTGTAACTGTGTTCCCCCTTTGACGCCTCTGTCGAACCATCTGCCATCACAAGCGAGGATGGGGTGACAGCAAGTATCACAGCCACCACAAGTGCCGTTATCTTTTTCACATAAATCATCTTATTTTTCATACATTTTCCTCCCTCTTTACTGCAAAAGTTTTTTAATCAAAAAACTCCATAACACCATCTATATTTTTGTAGTCATTCTATCACACCAAGCGTGACAAAAGGGTGACAAATTAGTTGCTTCGCGCTTTGCCAAAAGACGTCAAAGTACTGATTCCTTCATTATCATATGCGCAATCTGCTTTTCTGAATTTGTCAAAAGATAGTGTCCTGACTGTTTTCTACATCGAACAGAGTCGATATTCTCAAAATACCGATACCACTCCAGACATCGTTGCTTCCAGCCGAATGTCAAAGGATCCCTTCCTCCAAACATCAAAGTTACCGGAATACGAGACAACTTCTTTGGAGTTTTCTCCATATAATCAAAAAAACGCTTTGTATCCCGACGAAACTGTCGGACCCTGTCAGACCATTCCTTTTTGGTCATATGATTCTTTCCCACAGAATTCCCCAACACTCTCAACACCTGCCAGATCATTCTGTCAGACATCAAATCCCCTGTACTGAACCGCCGCTCGCCAAAGTGAATATACCGATCCGGTAAAGATGCCGCCAGATAAATCCTATAGATATTCATCCCTTCTGACAGCAAAGATACCGCCAGTGCATGCGCCAGCGCACTTCCCACACAGTAACCAAATATGGTACAACTTTCATATCGATCTTTCCACTCCTCTGTCAGACTCTTGGCGATGTATTCCACTGACGCATCTCCATACGCTGACATTTTGACCACGGCAATATCCCAGTCAAGCCCGGAAAGTCTTCGTCCCAATGTACCAAATATCTCACTGCCTCCTCCCCCGAAAGGAATACAGATAAATAAATGAGAGCAGTTTCTCTTTACCAGATAATCCACGCCTGCATACCCTGCCTCAATATCCTTTCTCTGTTGTTTTTCCGGATTCATTTCAACTTTCTGTTTCTCCTGATGATATAGAAATCCGGCCAACTGTCGTATCGTAGGATATCGATACAAACTAACATAAGAACACTCTTTTCCCTCCTGTCTCAAAGCCTCCACAATCTTAAGACCGGTCAGAGAATCCAAGCCCGCCTCAAACAAATCCATATCCGGCGAACAAACCGGAATTGCAAAAAAACGGCCAATCAGCCCGACAAGATTTTTTTCTTCTTCAGTAAAAACAGGGCAAACTGCACCACTTACTGTACGGTATTTTCCGGCATCTGCTCCCTGTACATCACGACACTGTGCATCACGACATCGTGACAGAAGTTTCCGGACATCCAGTTTACCATGAGGTGTCAAAGGGAAATCAGGAACAGTATAAAAGCGAGCCGGAACATGATATGCCGGAAACCTGGCCAGTAACCTCTCTTTTAAACCAGAAATCTCCCGCTCTGCCTCATAATATGCTACTAACATCTGTCCCTCCACTGTGACATATGCCCTGCTTATTCCCTCATAGGACGCAATCGCACGCTCTATGCTTTCCGTATCGATGCGCATCCCCCTCAGTTTTACCTGATGATCGGCTCTGCCCAGAAAATAAATCTGACCATCTGCTCCCAGTTGTGCCATATCTCCGGTGCGATACATCCGTTTTCCCTCAAAAAAACCATATCCGCCCTGGTCGTCCCCGGCATATCCCAGACCTACCAAATCTCCTGTGACACACAGTTCCCCCTTCACCCCGGCAGGCAAAATATTACTGCCATATGGTGACAACACATGCAGACCGGTATTTGCCACTGCCCTGCCAATCGGAATATCTGTTTTCTCTTCTCCTGTACATTCATAAAAAGAAACATCAATGGTACATTCCGTAGGACCATAGAGATTTATTACCTTCGCCGCCGGAAACATTCTCTGAACCCTTTTTACTGTTTCCGTCCGCAACGATTCACCGCTGACAAAGATTTCTTGCAGGCTCTTCCCTATTTTCTGCGCTTCATAAAACTTCCATGATGAGAGACAGGCATCCAGCATTGACGGCACAAAATGGATCCTTGACACTCTCTGTTCTTGAACAGCCTGCAAAATAGCATCCGGAAACCGCTCTGTTCCCTGTGGCAGCAGATACAGGCAGCCGCCATAGGCCGGTGCCAGAAGCAGTTCCCATATTGAAACATCAAAGGTATATGGAGTCTTTTGTAATGTCATATCCGCACTTCCAAAGCGCTGATACATCCACTCCAGACGGCACATCAGGGCATAGATACCAATTTTAACTGCTTTGGGACTTCCCGATGAGCCGGATGTATACATGATATATGCGCAATCATCTTTTCGCCACTTGCTTTTTGAATCTCTCTTTGCTCTGGCAAAAATGTCCTCATTTACTTTTCTGCCGCAAATCTGACTGCACTCCTCTTTTTGTATAAGAATCCGGCATTCACGTGCCAGATGTTCCCTCCACTCCTTGGAATCCTGTACTGCGATTGGCAAAAAGGCGGCACCGGCATATTGTATCGCCAGCATGAGAACAGGAAGTTGGACGGAGCGCTCACAGCAGATGCCAATGACATCCCCTTCCCGAACTCCTTTTTCCTGCAGCCAGTCTATCGCCTGATAAAATCCATACAGGGCTCTCTCATAAGACCAGCTCTCTTTTTCATCTTTCAAAATTATCTTCGGACGTTCCTGCTCCGACAGGGAACGAGACAAAAAGCGCCCGGCCGGAGACATGTCCGGATTTACCCATCCGGCACCATGAACCAACTCGTATAACTTTTTATCCCTGTCAGTAAGCAGAGTCAGTTCCGATATACTGACATCCTGACAAATCTGTTCCATCAGCCACAGATAGCGAGTGACCCTTTCCCTTATCTCCTCCTCATGATAGCATACAGTCTGATAATAAACTTCTAAATCCGCAGACTCTCCGCGGTCATTAATCCATATCCGAAGCGGAGTATCAATCCACTCGTCCTTTCCCGCCAGATATCCACTGTCCTTATCAAGCAGCATTCCCGGATGGTGAAAGGAAATCTCCACATCAAAATCAATGTCCGCGCCCGGCTCCATTCGTTTCAAAGTCTGAAAACTGTGTTCTCCGTATCGGAGACTGAGCAAAAATTGCTCCATCAGAAATCTGCACAAGTCCCATACACCTTTCTCCTGGCGCGTATAAGCAACCGGAAGTAAACGGCTAAAAAGTCCTACTATATCCTTTTGTTTTCTTCTGCGGTACTCGACAAGTCTTCCGACCACAGCATGCGAAATTCCTTTTCTGAGACAGATTTCCTCAAAGACAGCCAGATACCACATGCTCTCCACCGAAACCTGATGACGACTTCCCGAAGTTTTTATCGCCTGATACAATTTTTCCGGCACCTGTATGGTAAAACATGCTGCCCTGCTGCTTACAACAGGCATGTCGTCAAGCCATCGGCCTGACCGGTCAGAAAAATTAGTCCGAAGCCAATTGGCTGCCCCGCCTTCCGGTTCTGTTTTAGCGGCATTAAATTCTTCCAACAGCCTGATGTACCGGTCGTCCGGTCTGATCTGCACCCGCCAGGCTTCCACCCCCTGCTCCTTAATCTGCAGCAGGCTCTTCTCCTGCCATCGCACCAGTGCATGAAAGCCGGTCTTATCCATAATCAGATGGTGAAACTTCTCTCCACCATAGCAGGTTCCGTCCGCAAAAATAAACAGTGCGAAGCCATACATCCCCTTTTCAATATCCATAGGTTCTTCCAGCCAATAAAAAAGTCTATGCCGTTTCTCATCCTCTGTGCTGCCATCAAAATGATACCCCGGAATCACCACATTCTCTGTCCCTTCGGACAGAATTACCCCCTGTCCATATACATAGCGCAGACGAAGTGCACTATGAACCTTCGGCATTTCCTTAAAGAGAGCCTTAATCCACTCTTCTCTTCTGTTTTCATTTAACAAAAAAAAGCCACCCATGACACATCCCTGCTGTTCCGGATAAGCGAGCATCATTGCCTCTATATTTTTTTGTGCCGGTAATAATACCGGAAATCGCTTTTCACGCATACCACAACCTGCTTTCATTCAAAAACCATCCAAGTGAATCTAAGTCAGTCCCCCATCAATTACAATTGTCTGACCGGTAATATACCCGGCAGAATCACTCGCCAAAAAGATTAAAAGTTTCGCAATTTCTTCCGGTCTTGCAAACCGTTTTAAAGGAATCTGAGACACAATTTTTTCACGCGCATCCCCTTGAAACTTTGCTGTCATATCTGTCTCCACATATCCCGGAGCAACTGTATTTACCCGAATATTATATGCCCCAAGTTCCCTTGACAAAGCTTTTGTCATGCCGATTAGTCCTGCTTTCGAAGCCGCATAATTTACCTGCCCCGGCGCGCCTGCAATGCCACTCACCGAACTGACATGTAAAATAACTCCCTGCCTGTTGGAAACCATTGGCAGAACCACCTTATGAACCGCAAAAAAAGAACCTGTCAGGTTTGTCCTGATTACCCGCTCCCAACTGTCTGTATCCATAAATGCAATAGACCGGTCACAAGTGATACCAACACTATTGATTAACACATCAATCCCGCCCAGTTCTTCCATCAACCCGGATACAGCAGAAGACACCGATGCTTCCTCCTCAATATCCATCTGCCGGCAAAAAAAATCTGCATTCTTGAATTCTTCACCTATCTCCCTCATTTCATTCTCCGAAGAATGATACGTTGCGCCCACAGCAGCTCCCTCCCGGATACATTCCCTGACAGTCGCCGCTCC
>CAMVIN010000095.1 GCA_947167565.1 uncultured Clostridia bacterium
GTAGAAAATGATGTGCAAGCAACTTGCAGTGAGAAACGAATTGAGGTTTCTGAAAAGTGGATTGCAGAAAATGGAATCAAGGAAGGCAAATTGGTTCACATCAAGGAAGACGGCAGTGTGCTGAAGGCACTTCGAGTGGTAGCGGCAGTGATTCAGGCAGAATATGTTGACGAGACAACCGGTCAGAAAGACACCAAAATATTCGCAACCCAAAGGGGCTATGGAGAAATGAAAGGAGGCTGGGAATTTCCGGGAGGAAAGATCGAAGAGAATGAGACGCCGGAAGAAGCACTGATACGTGAAATTAGAGAGGAACTGGACACGGAAATCAAGGTTGAAGAATATTTGAACACAGTTGAATATGACTATCCGAAGTTTCATTTATCAATGGATTGCTTTGTGTGTACAATTGTAAAAGGGGAGTTGGTTCTCAAGGAGCATGATGCGGCAAAGTGGCTCTCAGTGGAACAGCTTGACAGTGTGGACTGGCTTCCTGCGGATGTTGTGGTGGTGGAGTGGGTAAAAAAGTTTGGAGTTGATAACTTTTGAAAAAAGGCTTGATATATGTAGTAATGTATTCCTCTCTTGTTCCTCATAACGATGCCATCCGTTTGGTCATGAAACTGATAAGCACCTAAATCACAGATAACAGAGGCTTGCACCATCCACATGGCATTGCCAAAAGTTGCCGTCTGCATATTTTCCCATTTGTATTTCTGTCCAGTTGTTAAAATCTTCGATGAGTGATATCCTTACTGCTTCCGGTGCAAATACTCTGAAAAAAACTCCGTTATCATACTTATCCATCGGATAAGATTGAGGTAATTGTCCCTATGCGGGCACTGTGTCTCTCCATTCTTGAAGCTGTCGGAGGATATCATCCGCCACTTCCTGATTTTTCATCTGGTAGGTGTGCCCGGTCTTTTCTATAAAAATCAGTTTGTTCTGCTCAGATGTCGGCATATGAGCATTCAGATTTCGCAAAAAGTCAGAAGGATCTCCGTCGGTAAAATTGTCGTAGGTGCCTACCAGTAATGCACCGGTATGGGTGATTTTCTCTGCCTGTGAGAAATCACCGTCGTGAGCGGTATGGACATTGTTGAGTATACCGGAGAACTGCCAGTCATAGGCGGTATTGGCGATGCATTCCACCCACCCCATAAAAGGAAATGGCAGCATTTTATCTCCGTCACCGCGTTCTACCTGATCCTTTATCATCTGTTTTTCCTTTGCGGTCACGCCTGACATCATATAGGTCAGATTCGCAGGGGAGAGCAGGAAAAAATGCTCCACACGGCTGTCATGGTTGTGTGAAAGATAATAGATCACCTTGTTGGCACCAAGGGAGTGACCGGCAAGAATAATATGTTTATATCCTTCTTCATAAGCCCACGTCAGATACGCATTAATATCCTCATCTGTATAAGAGAAACGTTCATTCCAGGAACCGATGGTTTCTTTCTTTCCGGTATTAACATTAATGGTTTCAATCTGTCCGAAGGCGTTGTTAGTCTGGGCGTAGACAAAATCGATATTTCCACTGTTTAACGTATTGCCGATATTGTAATAAAAAGGATTGGAATAAAAGTTCCCATGTATCCCAGTGATGGCAATCATAACAGTATCTGTATTTTTCTTTTCTTTCTGACGGAAGAGGACACCGTTAAGGACGGAGCCTCTTTTGGTCGGAACGTTTAATCGGAGCATCATAATCAGTCCCTCCCTCTGAATACGCATTTGTGCGAAGGTGATGAATAGCAGGCGTTACAGGATACGCATTTTGAAATCGCTGTCGGATTGTTTTTCATCATATTCGGAAGATTTGGTTCCCGAAGCAGCGGGCGCGATAAAGATATCAGTTCGATCTTTGTTTTGTTTAGTACATCTTCCATAGTATCCAGGCTACGGAAGCCTCCAACTACGATAACGGGACAGGACACATTGTCTGCCACTTCTGCGGCGAAGGGAGCAAAGTATCCTTCGTTTACGTGAGGTCTAATTCCGCTGACAGAGGTTCCGTTGCCACTGACTTCGATTGAATCGATTCCGGCCTGGTCAAGCAACTTGCAGATGGCAAGGCTTTCTGTTTTTTCCAGACCGCCGAAAGTGAAGTCGCTGCTGTTGATTTTGATGGTAATATGAAGTCCTTCCGTTTCTTTTCGGATACCGTCCATAATCGCAAGCAGGATGCGTGCTCTTTTTTCAGTGGAACCGCCGTATGCATCCTTCCTATGATTGACAGAAGGAGAAATAAAGCGGCTCAGGAAAAAGAAATGCGCAGCGTGGATCTGCACGCCATCAAATCCAGCTTCCTTGGCGCAGACAGCGGCGTCGATAAATTGCCGGATCACATAGTTGATTTCTTCCACGGTCATGTCATCCGGTTCAACTTGCTGGAAATGTCCGTTCTTTTCACGGTAATAAGCGCCGAGGGCAAGCTGTGTTATGACCGGCGTTCTTTCGGCATGGATAATGTCCACTAGTTTCTTGTACTGAGGGATAAGGGTGTCATCACAGAGGCGCATCATACCATCAAAATAATAATCATGCAGTGCGACACTGGTGAAGCCGGTAATGATGGCTCCAACACCGCCTTTTGCAAGTTCTTCGTAAATGTCATAGGTTTCTTTAGTAATGCTGCCATCAGGATTTGCAATGCCTTCCCATGTGGCAGAGCGGATAAGTCGGTTTTTTGTTTCTATATGTTTCATTTTCATGGGTTCAAATATCTTTTTCACAGTGAAAACCTCCTTTACAAATCTCTTATATTCTATTATAATTAAAAGCAAAGAAAAAACAAGAAGGCAGAATATTCTGCGTAACTATAAAAAATATAGTAATGGAGTTTGATATGAATAAGAAACCGTTGCCAAAAGAAGAAAATATCTACGAAACAGATTGTCCTATTTTGTATGCGATGGAGCTGATCGGACAGAAATGGAAACTGCCGATCCTGTGGTATATCGCAGATGCCGAGAACCAGACACTCAGATATCGTGAGATAGAAAAGAAGGTTGTTGGGATTACGGCCACCATGCTGACGAAGTGCCTGAGGGAATTAGAACGCGATAAATTCATTACCCGGACGCAGTATCCGACAATTCCTCCAACAGTAGAGTATTCACTTGCGGAGAGAGGAAAGACGCTGATTCCGGCACTGGAGTCTGTTTATAAGTGGGCGGCTGAACAGTTATCACAAATTTGACAAAGGAGATCAACCATGTTAGAACCAAAAGAATTGAAAATATCCCCGATGCAAAAGACATGGATTCTGGATTTAGACGGAACCCTTCTTGTGCACAACGGACCATATATTCTCGGACGAGATGAGTTTTTGCCGGGAGCGGAAGAATTTTTAAATAACATCCCGCAGAATGATATTATTATTTTTCTGACGGCGAGAGGTGAGTGGGAAAAAGTCCACACGCTCAAGTTCTTAAAGGAGAACCATGTCCGGTACGACCACATTATTTTTGGTGCGGGACAGGGCGAGAGAATCCTGATTAATGACAATAAGCCGGACGGTCTGGTGACCGCAGTGGCCATCAACACGACACGGGATGAATTCTGCCGGACAAAATTTGTGACCGACCACCATATGGGAACCATGGATGATTGAATGCGGAATAGTTTTCTATCCGCCAAAAAAGGCGCTTGCTGGAAGACAGGCGCTAATTTTATAAAATAAATAAACCTTTTTAAGTTTCATTACAATATTATAGTGAAACAAAGTTTTCTGAAGACGTCGGAGGAAATAGAAAGGGCTCTCATTGAGTGAGTGTGAAGATATGACAGAACACGAATTTAATCAATGGATTATAGGATGCGGAAAAGATATTCTCTGCTTTTGCCGGATGACAACCGGTGATAAAACAGAGGGCGATGAACTGTATCAGGACACCATGCTAAAACTGTGGGAAAAGCGCGAAAAATTGAATACGGAACAGAACATAAAAAGCTACGCGCTCTCGGTGGCAATCAATACATGGAAAAATCGAAGGAGAAAATTTGCATGGAGAAGAAGACTGGCGCCGTTTATAAGCTTCGAGGAGCGGATGGAGCATGGAGAAATACCGGAGCCGGTGGAGAATTCCGGGCACAATCCGGAAACTCAGGTTTTGAGAGGTGAAATGATACAAATAGTGCGGAAAGCGGTCTGTGAACTGCCGGGAAAATACCGCACAGTGATTCATCTGTACTACTCGGCTGACATGAAAATCCATGAGATAGCAGAATGTCTCTCACTATCAGAGAGCACAGTAAAAAGCCGGATGAGAAAGGCGAAAAAATTGTTGAAAAATAAGTTGGAGGCGATGGAATATGACGGATGAAAAGTTAGAGAAAATGTTACGGCAGTCGCTTGTCTCTGAGATAAGTGATGAGGAAATAAAAGTTGATTTAGCCGGAAGAAAAGAGGCAAAAAAAGAGATGAGTTGGATTCCTGTTCTCAGACCAATTCTTGTATCACTGATTTGCGTTGTAGTGTTGGGAGTAGGTGGCTATATAATACCGAGTTGGAGATCCTCCGAACAGGAATTGACAGTAAAAAATTTTGAAAAACAAAAAAATGCCGTTTCGAAGTCAGAAGCCAATTCTCTTTTAGAAACCAAAAATCAGGCGGAACAGTTTGAAAAAATGCAGGAAGAATTGAATGATTTAAAGAGCATTAAGGTAAAACTTCTTCCGAAAAGAAAAATGAAAGAGTTTTCAAGGAAAATATATGAGAACTATTTTCGAAATAAATCGGCAGACGATCAGTGGGCAACAGATGACGATGGAGTGAATTCTATAAGATATGATAAAGGGGAAATTCTTGAGAATATCGACTACGGGGATGATTTTGTCAGCTATCTGGGATATCTGTTCGGAGAGGATGTTATTTATGATGCCACGGAGGAAGAAGTGATTCAAAAGGAGACGGAAAAACTTTTTAAACTTTTAAATCTGCCTTATGGCAACACCGAAAATGGATATGCTATTGACAAAGTGGTAGTCAACGAGGACAAGAGTGTGCAAGTTCACCTGAAAAAATACATTGAGGGAAAAGAGACAACTTTAGCGGAGGATTCTTTGACGGAAGATTTGTATCCGGTAGAGAATATTGAACTCACATTTGGAAATAATCAGATTATTGAAATTGACATGAGTAAATTGACTGAGGTGGTTGACGTTCAGAGTTACAGCGAAGAGGTCAGGGTAGACACCCCGCAAAAGGCGCGCAAACTTGTCGATGGTTATATCAGTGATTTGGGGGAGTATTCTGTATCTGCGGATGGGAAGGTACACGAAATCCCCGATAGCGTAATTGAAACAGCGAGGATTTCTTATGTGACAGAAAAAGAGAAGGATGGAACTATTACGCTGCGGCCGATGGCTGAATTTTATGAGGATATTGAGCATGTGTATCAGGTGGATTTGACGACGGAAAAAGCACAGCAGGTTGTGTGGTGCAGTATTACGGTTCTCCCGGAGTAAATGCCACAAATAGGAATGTTCGATATTAAATGCGCACGGAAAACCGTGCGCATTTTCGCTCCAGAGGATTGACATTGCTGGACAGTTACAATATACTGATAGATAAACCAAAAGATTCTCGACAAAGGAGACACACATCAACTATGAGCAATATAAGTTATCAGGTTCAGGAAACCATCAATCTCGGCAAGGAAACCTTGAGCAGTCTTTACCAGATTGACAAATACCTCACCAGAGAGGCAGAGTGGGGCGCAAGTGGAAAAGCGGTGAAGTATCTGATGAAGCTTTTTAACCGCACAGACGGAGCCAGTGCTGCGATGTTATTGCAGACGGCAAAGCGCAATATGAAATTATTCCAGAGCAAATGTGAGATGCTGGCAAAGTCGGGGGAAGTCAATCTGGAAATCAGCGAATTTATCGTGTTTGCCAATGAGTTTTCCGGTAATTATCTCACGGATGCGATGTTTGAGACAGTCAGAACAGAGGCACAGACCAGATTGTGGAAAGCAGTTTCGCAGGTTCAGGGAGTGCTGGCACAGTTGATGAGGTATGGGAAATAAATGTTATTCGGAAAGAACAAAAATACGACAATATCACAAAAATTTTTAAGCGATTTAGAAAAATATTTACAGGAAAAATATAGTTCTCCTTTAGAGGAGACAATGATTTTAGAGGATAAGGCAGCATCACCGACGATGGGGATGGCGGCGATGGCGGAACCGATGGCGCCATCGGCACCAATGCGTGCTGAGAAGAAGGCATGTTCAGGAAGAGCAAGAATCTCGAAAGTATCTGAATCAATGCCGGCACAGTCCCGGACGTTGGACGAAATTATTGGAAATGTCGGCGAGAATTTTTCCGAGATGCTCCTGCGCCTTCTCATAGAAAAAGATTTGAAAAATTCAGAGGTCTATCACAGAGCAAATATCAGCCGTAAGGTTTTTTCAAAAATCATGACGAATCCGGACTATCATCCGAAGAAAAATACGGTTCTTGCGCTGGCGATTGGCATGCGATTGAACCTTGACGAGACCAAAGATTTACTCGCCCGCGCAGGGTACGCGCTGTCGCCGGGAAGTAAATTTGATTTGATTGTGCAATACTGCATCGAGCAGCGAGAGTATAATATCATAAAAATCAACATTATTTTAGATGATTACCGCCAGCCGTGTCTGGGGGAATGAGTAAAAATGTCTCTTTCGGGGAGACATTTTTTTGTGTTTGCCGTGCTACAATGATTTCAGAAACAGACAAAAACAGGTTGTGGAATACAACACGGAAATCAAGGAGGTAGCACTATGAAAGAGAATACAAAGAAAAATGTGACGGAGATTGTTTTTATCTTAGACCGAAGCGGTTCGATGAGCGGGTTGGAGAAAGACACAATCGGCGGGTTCAATTCCATGCTGAAAAAGCAGAAAAAAGAAGAGGGAGAGGCAGTTGTCTCGACAATCCTGTTTGATGACAGAACAGAGGTATTGCACAACCGGATTCCGCTGAATGAGGTAGAACCACTGACAGAGGAGCAGTATTATGTGCGAGGCTGTACAGCGCTTCTGGATGCTGTCGGTGGAGCGATTGACTACATCAAAAAGGCGAGAAAAGAGATGCCGAAAGAAGAGCGTCCGGACAAAACTATTTTTATTATCACCACAGATGGCATGGAAAATTCGAGCAAGAAGTACAGTTATGCAAAAGTGAAAAAAATGATTGAAAAGCGCAAGGCAAAAAACTGGGAGTTCTTATTCCTCGGAGCCAATATTGATGCGGTGTCAGAGGCGGCGAAGTTCGGAATATCCAGGGAGCGCGCAGTGAAGTATGAATGTGATGCAGTGGGAACACGGACAAATTTCCGGGTGCTTGCGGAGACCGTGGCGAGAGCGTGCGCAGCGCCATGTGCCGCAAAGATGAGCGCAGCCATTGGCGATGACTGGGCAGCAGAGATTGAAGAGGACTATGAGAGCCGTCACAGGTGAAAAGTTTTTCGTGTGTTTTGCCCGAAAATTGTGTATTATAAAGTAGCAGAAAATAGCATTATATCATACAGAAATGAGGGCACACATGAGGGTGAAACGTGATAAGAAAGAGCAGGAACTTATCCTGAGACTGATAAGAAGAGAGGAATCTGCCCTAATGGAGTTCATAGGGCGGTATGACTCTCTTCTTGCCTATATTGTAAGGCCGATTGTGAAAGATGAGCGGGACGTGGAGGAATGTCTGTCGGACATTCATTATAAAATCTGGGAGCATATACAGAACTATTCCCCGGAAAAAGGTTCATTTTCCACATGGCTCTCCACGGTCGCCCGAAATACGGCGATGAATAAAATTCGAGGTAAGGCGAACCGGGAGGATGTTCCGCTGGAGGAGGAGACTGTCAGAGTTCATTCGGAGAAGTCAGTCGAGCAGCAGGTCATCCGTAGGGAACAGACAGAGTATATGCAGCGTTTGATCAGAAATCTCCCATCGAGAGAGCGGGAATTGTTTTACAGAAAATATTATTACTATCAGTCAGTCGAGCAGATTGCGGCGGAGCTGGGGACTTCCCGGCGAAGTGTAGAGGGGAAATTGTATCGCATTCGGAAAAAACTGCAGACCGGATGGAAGGAGGCGCATTTTGATGAAAAGGATTGAGGCGAAGAGCCGGTTCGGGCAGAATTTTGAAACTCTTTTATTTGAAAGCGCAGAGAAGAGTCTTCCAATCGATTTGGCGGACGTTTCTGTTACCCCATGGGGAGAACTGCGCAAATATATCACGTTCGGACTGTTGTTTGTCTGCCTGAAATTGAATTTCTGGCATCTTGACACAATTCTTCCGATTGTCGGAAATATTTTTTTGTTGCTCGCGTTCTGCACGCTCCGCAGTGAAAATAGCTGGTTCCGTGTAGGATGGCTGACAACGATTGTGCAATTTTTGCTGTCGCTTCTTTATCAGAGCTGGTGCGTCACGATTTATTCTGAGTGGCTGCACAAAACTCCGTATGTCATGGGAGCAATAGAAATGGTTTCGGCGGGGCTTTCAGTTGCCACGGTCTTTCTTTTGTGGAGGGGAATGTTGGCGGTACAGTTGTATAAGCCGTCAGCGAAACCGCTTGCCTTTCTCTTTGTGTACAAAGTGCTTTTGCTTCTCTTTGTCGGCTTTGCGAGGGGGGGAGAGGAGATTACGATATATCCGGGGGGATTGCGAGGCATTCTTCTTGTATTCCTCGTTATTGTGATGTTCCTCTTTGTCACGTATCAGGTCTGGAAAATGATGATGCTGCTTGAGAAAATCGGATACCGGATCAGACCGTCTGACGTGTGGATTTCCAATAAATTTCTCGGGAGTGTATTGGGAGTAGTGTTTGTGACGGTGCTCCTGATTTGTATGCAGTTGTTTAACCGCTATCCGATGAAATGGGTGGAGTATTCCGGAAATCAGGAGACTGCGAATGTTTCCCTTCGACAGGAATTAGAGGAAAAGGGGATGCCGGCTGAATTGTCGGAAATGATGTCGGACGAAGAAATCTCTCTGCTCAAAAATGCCCGCAAAATAAAAGTGGAGAAATCCATCGAAGAAATGAATGAATCGGCACAGTTGTCCGGGGTAATTGTTGATGTGCCGGAGGGAAACAAAACCAGATGGTACATGATTTTTGGCTTTGAGTGGAAGCAAAGTCCGGATACCAGGGCGGCAGAGGGAATACGAATCGATATGCCTTGGGATAATGGTTTTGGAAATGACGTAGAAGATAAGGGAAATATATTTTCACGGTGCCGGAGTCAGAAATTGTGCGGCGGAGTATTTTATGATAAAGATGGGAAGACCTACCGCTCAGATTATCACACGCTGGAAATAGTTGATTTAAAAGAAATTAATGAGTCAGATGAGGATGGAGAGTCGATGGACTCACTGGAATCCGATTTCTTTTCGGATGATACCGTTCTCTCCGCACTGCCTCACCGCGACCATCTCACCGCAACCTTTTCTCTCCCGAAAGAGGGAGAGAGACTGCGCGGTTATGTGATGTATTATGTGGAGGCTGACCGGTCCTATGAGACGGTGGAAAAGGAAGAGTGGTTCTGGAAAAATCTGGGAGGCTGGCTCTGTTCCACCGCAACACTGTTTCATCAGGATAAGATTTTTACATGGGACTATCATTCAATAACAGAGGATATTTTGAGACTGGAAAACGGGTGGCTGCAATACGGAGAAGATGAGCTGGGATTTTATAGGGGGAATTTATTGATTGAGAGATAGGTGCGGTTCATATGGATGAATCAGCGGAATTCATTACCGGTATGAACACAGAGAGTGCTACGATGGATAATAAATGTTGAAGCCCAGAATTTATGGAAAGCTTTCCATAAATTCTGTTATGGCAAGTTAATACTTATGCAAAGTACACTCTTATTTCATCAGAAAATAAGAGTTTTTTCATTCTTTAACTTAACATAAATAAGTGGTAACTTCAAGATGTAACTTTTTTCATTTACATCTTAATAAGGTGACAATATGAAGATTGAATTTGAGTTTGTAAAGGTAAATCAAGTATCCCAAGGTGCAAGGTTGTTATACTATTTCTATCTTTTATCAATTTGGCGAAAAAAACAGTTCCTATTCAGAAGTAGATTTAACAATCGACTTAGAAGCGTTTCAAATTGTATATAGTGCTTTTTCGGGAAAAATTGAAGAAGTGGAAGAAAAAACATTGAGCAAAATTGTTTGCCATATAAAGAGCCTATTAGAAAGAGTAACAAAAAAAGAAAGAGATGTATTCGATAAATACAATTTGCTGGCTGAACAACATCCGATTGTTACTGAATGGGATATATGTTCTAGATGATTCTACACAGACTGCAATACATATATATAAAAAGGAAGATGGAAGTATTATTATTGAAAAAGAAGAGCGAATAATAATTTCAAATACAAATTAAGCAGAGAAAAATTTTAGATGCAGGAAGTGGCATATACAGGTGTTTTATAAATGATTATAAAAGATGTGAAAGTAAACGTTGTCGGATTCAAAAGTGTCATGGTAAATAGGATAGAAAATCTACATTAGGAGGAAAGTCACAGATGGAAAAGATAGATCGAATCAAAGACTGTTGTTTTATGGAAAATAATCATTGGTTCAGGTATCGGACCGGTGCGATCATCATAGAGGATGGTGAAGTCCTTTTCGTGACAAGTAAAAGTTTTGACTATTATTATACGGTGGGTGGCGGTGTCCATGTGGGTGAAAAAGCAGAGGAAGCAAGAATCTGAAAAGTTTCCTGATGACGTTATAGTATATGGTTATGATTATAGTATATAATAGGGGGAAATATGGCGATAAATTTATCGCGTTAAAAAGGAATATTGATTTATTTTATTGTATATGTTATACTCCCGAGTTTGACAGTTAGAGAACTTAAAAGAGTAAGCAAGCCTTCTATTTATCA
>CAMVIN010000096.1 GCA_947167565.1 uncultured Clostridia bacterium
CTGCCTCTTTATAACGACTTACTCTCTCTAAACTGCCTATTGCAGCCAGACTCGATACATTCATTTACACACTTCTCCTTATCCCTGTCCGATATCTAACGCTTTCAGCGCCATATTCTTCGTAGCATTCAGCACGGTAACGTTTGCCTCATATGCACGCGTAGCATCAATCATATTTGTCATCTCTGTAACAGTATTGACATTCGGATAAACAACATAACCATCTTCATTTGCATCCGGATGAGAAGGATCATATACCATATTCCCTTCTGACGGGTCATCCACAATACGAGAAACCTTAACACCCTTTCCAATGTGTCCATTCGCAAGAGCAAGACTCTCACTAAAAGTCGGATAACTCTTTTCTTCAAAGACAACAACTTTCCGCTTATATACATTTCCGTTGCCGTCTCTGGTCGTATTAACATTCGCAATATTCTCTGAAATAGTATCCATTCGTGTCTGCTGCGCGGTCATACCCGTTGCGCTGACATCCATTGCGCCAAAAATCGACATTGTATGCCCCCCTTATATTTAAGTAGTCTTCATCGCTGCTTTCAGTTTTGAAAACTCATCATTAATCGAATTCATCAAAATATAATATTTCAACTGGTTCTTCGCCAATTCGACATTTTCTGTTGTGACATCAACATTATTGCCATCTGCCCGATAACTGAGACCTGCCTGCTCCGTATAAGTGGTAGACTCTAACGTCGAGAGATCAATTTCTCCAACAGTCTTGTCCAAATCATCCGTACCGGCCACTGCATTGGCAAGATATGTCTCAAACTGCACATCCTTGCGCTTATATCCCGGAGTGTCCGCATTCGCTATATTATTTGCCAAGACACCATTACGCGTCCAGCTGGCATCCGCCGCCTTGTCAAGCACATTTACATAATTATATGCATTTGATAATACCATATCACCACTCCTTCTTCGATTATAAACTCAACGAAAACGCAAAACTCATCATGACCGATTCGCACAATTCCTTTTGCGTCTAAAAAAATCCATTCTCTCTATCGTAGTCTTCGAGTTCCCGGCAGACTATATCATTTAACACTTGAATATAAGTCCCCTTGACGCCGGATGATTTTGTCTTCATAAGTCCCGCACTCTCCATCTTTCGGAGTGCATTAACAATAACTGTACGAGTAATGCCAATCTCCTTAGCTAATTTGCTCGTCACCAACGTACCATTCCTGCCATCGAGTTCATGTATAACACATGCAATTGCTTTGCGCTCCAGCGAGGTCATCGTCATAATCGCAGAAGAAAACACTTTCTTCTCCCGCTCCTCTGTATCTGACTCTTCCTGCACGGACCACATCATTTCAAGTCCAACTACAGTTGTACCATATTCACTTAAAATTATATCTTCAATTCCAAATTCCTTATTTTGCCGGCAATAAGTGAGTGTACCCAAATGCCGCCCCCCTATGCTAATCGGTGTAATAATCATCCGGTAATCCGCTGCCTCTTCTTCAGAAATGCCTAACATCATAAGATTAACATTTTCTTTTGTTGACAGAACATTCATAAACCGTTCATTCAACTTAACATCGATGTAGCGACCTTTTTCCACACGCAACAAGGGAATCACGCTCTCCAACTCTGTGCAATAGGTTCCCAAAACCTTCCCCTTGCTACTTATCACATAGACACTGGCTGACAATAACTGCCCAAGTACCAGACAAAAATCATCAAAAGCCATTTTGGACGAGTGTTGCTCATTGAGAAGCCGGTTGATTCTTCTCGTCTTGTCCAGAAGTTCAATGCTCATGACACACTCCTCCTAACCTCATGGATTAATTTTACCACAAACCCATGCAAATGACAAGCATTAACTCTTCGGTTTTTCTTTCAAATATCCACACGCAGGATCTGCACACATCAATTTACTGCCTTTTTCAAGCAACATTTTCCCACATTTTGGACATTTTTCCGCTGAAGGTTTCTGCCATGTCATCACATCACACTCCGGATTGTTCTCACACCCATAATAACGGCGTCCTTTCTGCGTCTTCTTGATGACAATATCTCCTCCGCACTTTGGACATTTCACACCAATTTTCTCATAATACGGCTTCGTATTACGACAGTCCGGAAATCCCGGGCATGCTAAAAACTTCCCATGTGGTCCATATTTAATTACCATATTTTTCCCACACAGTTCACAAACAACATCTGTCACTTCATCTTCTATCTCAATCTTTTCCAATGCTTCCTCAGCATGATTGACCGACTCATTCAGATCCGGATAGAAATTCCGGATAATCGTTTTCCACTCAACTTCTCCTTCTGCCACACTGTCAAGGAGTCCTTCCATCATTGCTGTAAAGTTGACATCCACTATACTCGGAAATGCACTCACCATAATTTGGTTAACAATATCTCCCAAATCCGACAAGTATAAATTCTTTTGTTCCTTTGCCACATATCTGCGCGAAATCAAAGTCGATATCGTAGGTGCATAGGTACTCGGACGGCCAATACCAAGTTCCTCAAGTGCTTTTACCAGTGATGCCTCTGTATAATGCGCCGGCGGCTGGGTAAAATGCTGCTCTCCTTTTAATTCTACAAAAGTCAGTTTTGTATCCTCTTTCACCTTGGCCAAAACAGCATTCGCTTCTTCTTTATCCTCATCATTTTGATATACAGTAAGGAACCCCGGAAATACCAGTTTAGACCCCGCACTGGTAAACCGGTGACCATTTCCATCGATTTTCACAGAAATCGTCTCATATTTGGCCGCATGCATACGACTCGCCACAAATCTCTTCCAAATCAACTGATACAGCCGAAACTGATCTCTCGTTAATGACTCCTTGATCTGAGCCGGCGTAAGTTCCACGTATGTCGGGCGAATTGCCTCATGGGCGTCCTGAATATTTTTATTTTTACTCGTTGCCCCTGCCCCTTCAATAATATTCTCTTTTCCGTAATTTTCCTCAATAAATGCACGACATGCCGCATCTGCCTCTTCCGAAATTCGAGTAGAATCTGTACGCAGATACGTAATAAGTCCTATTGTTCCATGCCCCTTTACTGCAATTCCTTCGTACAACTGCTGGGCAATCTGCATCGTCTTTCTTGTTGCAAAATTCAGATGCTTGGAACATTCCTGCTGCAAAGTAGACGTAGTAAATGGGAGCGGCGGTTTTTTCGTTCTCTCACTTTTTCGAATGCCACTGACCTGATAGTCTGCCCCCTGTAATTCTTTTTTTATCTGTTCAATTTCTTTTTCTGTCTCAATCTGTCTTTTTTCCGGGTTTCCATAATACTTGGCAATGAGAGGTCTCTTTGTTCCCGGAACTGAAAATTCCGCCTCCAGCGTCCAGTACTCTCTCGGAATAAAGGCGTCAATTTCGCTTTCTCTGTCGGCAATAATACGCAGTGCCACTGACTGCACCCTGCCGGCACTCAATCCTCTCTTCACCTTCTGCCACAAAAGCGGACTAATCGAATAGCCCACCATACGGTCAAGCACACGTCTTGCCTGCTGAGCATCCACGAGATCCATATCAATCTCTCTTGATTGTTTCAATGATTGCTTCACTGCATTTTTTGTAATCTCATTAAAGGTAATACGCTTTGTTTTTTTAGGATCCAGTTTCAACGCATGACATAAATGCCATGATATTGCCTCGCCTTCACGATCCGGGTCAGTTGCAAGATATATCTTATCTGCTTTTTTTACTTCCTTTCGAAGCCCGGCAAGCAATTCCCCTTTTCCGCGTATTGTGATATATTTCGGTTCATAATCATTCTCAAAATCAATTCCCATCTGACTCTTCGGCATGTCACGAACATGCCCGTTTGAAGCCACTACTTCATAATTCTTCCCAAGAAACTTCTTGATCGTCTTTGATTTTGCAGGTGACTCTACAATAATAAGATTCTTTGCCATATTGGCACCGCTCCCTTACATTCTGTTTACAACTTCATTAGCATACACCATTTTTTATACAGATTCAAGAAATTTTTTGTTTTTTTTTAAAATCACCTTCTTATATGCGGTTTATTCATTTCTCACATAGTACCCCCTTGACACCTCTCTTACCCTGTCTTTTCGCTGTAGTTGTAACAGTTTTTTCATGATTTCCGTTGGCGAATAGTCAGAAAAAATCTCACAAATTTTCTGCATAGATATCGGCTGCACATAAATCACCTCATAAAGCTCTTTTTCCAATCCGGTGAGCCCCTCACCATTCTCACTATGACTTATCCCATAATACTCCAAAATATCCTCCGGCGACAAAACCGGAATTGCCCCCTGTCGAATCAGCCGGTTGCAGCCAACGCTCAACATATCTCCGATTCTCCCCGGCACAACAAAGACATCTTTTCCCTGCTCCAACGCGCTGTCCGCAGTAATTAGTGAGCCACTTTTTTCCCTTGCCTCCACTACAAGAATACCATCCGAGAGTCCACTAATAATCCGGTTGCGTAGTGGAAAATAATTTGCCCTCGCAGCTGTTCCCGGAACAAATTCCGACAAAACTCCTCCCGAGCGTGTGATACTGCCATAAAGCCTCTGATGTATTGGGGGATAGCAAACATCTACACCGCACCCTAAGACAGCAAAAGTCCTCCCCCCACCTTCTAATGCCCCTTGATGAGCCCAACCATCTATCCCTTTTGCCATACCACTAATCACATCAACTCCGGCAGCCGCAAGGCGATACCCGAACAATCTGGCCATGTCCCTTCCATAATATGAACAATTTCTTGCTCCTACAATCCCCACAGAAACTCTGTTCTCCCCAGGAAGTGTCCCTTTAACAAATAAATGTTTGGGATAATCCACAAGATTGCGCAGACGTTTCGGATACTTCTCATCAAGAAAAAAACAGTAATGGATGTTATTCTTCGACAACTGTTCATACTTCCGGACAGACTTCTCCCTTAAACCTTCATCAAGCAGCCTTTTCCGACAGGTTTCCGACAGTCCCTTGACTTTCATAAGTTTCTCTTCTTCTGCACGGTAAATCTCCTCAACGGTTCCAAATTCACTTAGAAGAGCTTCGATTGTTTTCCTTCCCACACCCTCACATGTGCTTATAAAATACTCCATCTGTCTAATATCCACTCCATCACCCCCAAAAATTTTTGCTTATGCTCCGAAAACAAACTGCCTCCGTAATATGTTTTTCGAGAATCTCCTCACACTCCTCCATATCAGCGATTGTTCTCGCCACCTTCAATAGTCGCGAAACACCTCGGTTGCTATATTCCTGTGTATGTGTAATTTCGTCAAAATATTCCTGTTCACGCTCTCCCAATTTGCAATACTTATTTAACATACGCCCGTTAAGTTCACTGTTATATAAAATGCCCTCTTTTTGATAGCGCTCTTTCTGACGTTTAACAGTCTTCTCTACCCTTGCTCGGATCTGTGCAGAATTTTCTTTTTTTGCCTCCTGGTAATATTTTAATTCTCTCCCGGTTTCCACACACAAATCCATCCTGTCAAGAAGCGGCTGACTAATTTTAGAAAGATATCGATGTATCTCACTAACTGTACAACGACATTTCTCCCGATCCGGATAAAATCCGCATTTGCAGGGATTCATCGCCGCTACAAACATGCAATCTGCCGGATACTCATAAGATCGCCCCACCCTCGCAACCGTAACTTTTCTTTCCTCGAGCGGCTCTCGCAAGACCTCCAGTGTCTTTGAGTCAAACTCCGGCAATTCATCTAAAAACAAGATTCCACCTGTGGCAAGAGAAATCTCTCCGGGAGCCGGAATTCTCCCACCTCCGGTAAGTGCCTGCGCTGTAACTGTATGATGAGGTGCACGAAACGGCCGCTTTGTCACAATTGGCATCTCTTCTGTCAGCAGTCCACTGATACTGTACATACCGGTAACCCGAAGACTCTCCTCTATTCCCATGTCAGGAAGTATCGTAATCAGCCTCCTCGCCAACATAGTCTTTCCTGTTCCCGGTGGGCCAATCATAAGCAAGTTGTGTCTTCCACTAACCGCTATCTCCGCAGCTCTCTTCAATTCATGACAACCATTAATATCTGAAAAATCCACTTCATAATTTTTTCTGTCACGGTAACGTTCATAAGATAGACGAATGGGTTCTTTGTGAATGTCTCCACGCAAAAAATCCAGTGTCTCTGTAAGACTTGAAACACCATAAACCTCAGCCCCTTCAATCAAGCCACCCTCGTAGCAGTTGACTGCCGGAACAACAAATCGCCGTATGCCCTGCTTTCTCCCTTCCTTTATCATCGCAAGAACTCCTCGGGAACTGTGTATCGCCCCATCAAGCCCAAGTTCTCCAACAAACAAAGTATCTGCTATCCTATCATCCGGAAGATAACCAAAGGCATTTAACAAAGAAATTGATATAGATAAATCGAATGTGGTGCCCTCCTTACGCAAATCTGCCGGAGAGAGATTCACCGTAATTCTTTTGGCCGGAAAACGAATCCCGATATTGCGAATAGCAATACGAACCCGCTCTCTCGCCTCCTTTACTGCCGATGCGAGATATCCAACCATGTCAAAAACAGGCAAACCATCACTAACGTCTGCCTCAATGCGGATAATCCGGGCTTCCATCCCGGATATATCTGCTGAAAAAACACTACTATACATACTTTTCCCCTGTGTGAGGATCGATCTATAATGATATCATACCACGCATTGAGCGAAATTGCAAGTGCAAATCATTCCGGCTGTTGATCGAGAATTTTCTTAATCTCATCCATAAACGTATTGACATCTTTAAATTCACGATAGACGGAAGCAAAACGCACATATGCCACAGGATCTAATTTCTGAAGTTTATCCATCAGGATCTCGCCAATCTGACTGCTCGGAACTTCTTTTTCCCCCAAATTGAATACAGCGCTCTCTACACTGTCAACCAGTTCATTTATTTGATCCACTGAAATTGGACGCTTAATACAAGACCGAAATACTCCCCTTTCAATTTTGGAGCGATCATATGGCTCGCGTTCTTCATTTTTTTTGATAACAACAAGAGGAATCGTCTCTAATTTCTCATAAGTTGTAAAGCGCTTGCCACACTCCGTACACCTACGACGACGACGAATTGAACTGTTGTCATCTGCAGGTCTTGAATCAATTACTTTTGTATCTTCTTTTCCACAAAACGGACACTTCATATTTAACCTCGTTTCTGCGCATTTTCATGCGTAATTATTATATTTCCATTATAATGGAACAAAACTTGAATGTAAAGCACTAACATTCACACTCTTCCGTTTTTCTTCTTACATCACGCTTATTTATTTCTACTAAAATTAAGTCACAGCCAATTTTGCAGATTTGACACAACTCAATGACATATTCCACTTCTCTTCCCAATACTCCGAAAAACTTACACGGTCCCGGAACAATAATGTGTGTAATTTTCCCTGTACAGAGATCAAATTCTACATCTTCTACGTAACCAAGGCGTTCACCATCACATATATTAATTACTTCTTTTTCTTTTAAATCACAAATTCTCATGTTCCTTCCCCTAACAATTAAACATATTTTTTCAAAGATTAATCTATGAAAATCACGCATAATCCGTTCCGATTTCGGCAAAGATAATGGTATAGCAAAAAGACGAATTGGGAGGATACTCATGGCACAGTACAAAGTTGAAATTTGTGGAATTAACACAAGCAAATTACCCCTGTTATCTAATGAAGAAAAAAGAGAACTTTTTGAAAAAATACAAAAGGGTGATAAGACCGCCAGAGAACAATATATCAAAGGAAACCTCCGTTTGGTTCTCAGCATTATCCAGCGCTTCAACAACAGCAATGAAAATATTGATGACCTCTTTCAGATTGGATGCATTGGTCTTATTAAGGCCATAGATAATTTTGATATCACGCAAAATGTTAAGTTTTCCACTTATGCGGTTCCGATGATCATAGGCGAAATACGTCGTCACCTGCGGGATAACAATGCGATTCGTGTCAGTCGTTCCCTTCGTGATATTGCCTACAAAGCAATTTACGCCAAAGAGACAATCATGAAAAAACAGGAAAACGAGCCCACTTTGGAAGAAATAGCAAAAGAAATCGATGTCCCGGCAGAAGATATTGCTGTAGCACTCGACGCGATTCAAAGTCCAGTCTCACTTTATGAGCCGGTTTACTCCGAAGGAGGGGACACTCTGTATATCATGGATCAAATAAGTGACAAAAAAAACAGAGAGACAAGCTGGGTCGAACACCTGTCTCTCAGGGATGCCATGAAAAAACTTCCAGAACGTGAAAATAATATTATTAAACTACGCTATTTCGAAGGCAAAACTCAAATGGAGGTCGCCGAGGAAATCCATATCTCACAGGCGCAGGTCTCACGTCTGGAAAAGGAGGCTCTCAACACTATGAAAAATCAGTTGTCCTGACTCTTGTTCAAACGAATTCTGGCGACAATCCAACATATGATTCCGCCAATAGCGAGAACCGCCGACAACACTTGAGATACAGCAATTCCTGTCGAACCAATCTGTAATTGATCCGTGCGAAGCCCCTCAATCCAGCACCGTCCAATCCCATAACCAATGAGGTAAATAAGAAAAATCTCGCCATCCATTTTTTTGTGCTTTGTATAGATTAGCATAATAATGAGGACAAGCAGATTCCAAACTGATTCATACAAAAATGTAGGATGAACCTGTATATACTGAACTCCATTCACTGTCTCTATCTTTTCAGACATGGTCTGTGTAATACCGTTTGTTGCTACATCAGAAAGCTTTAACCTCATGGCAAAAAGAGAATCCGTGTACTCGCCAAACGCTTCACGATTCATAAAATTGCCGTATCTTCCGATTATCTGGCCGATAACTAAACCGACCACTGCCGTATCCGCAAACAGGGAAAATTTATATTTTTTTACCCGGCAAAATATAATTGCTGTGATAACTGCTGCAACCACACCACCATATATGGCAAGCCCACCTGCTCGTAAGTTTAAAACCTGTAATAAATTGTCTTTGTAATTGTCCCAACTGAAAATCACATAATAGAGCCTCGCTCCTATTATAGCAAATATAATTCCAAAAATCGCATAGTCCATATAAAGTTCTGGATGCTGATTGGTTCGCTTGGCTTGCCACTTCACCAACATTAACCCGGCAATCATGCCCAGAGCAATGATAATTCCGTAGTAAGCAATACTGAAAGAACTTCCTATCTGAATGCTTTTGGGAACATGTGAAAAATATATTCCTATGTGCGGAAATGAAATGTCTGCATCACTCATACTAATCTCCTTCTCTAAACAAACGTTTGCTCCACTGCTCCGCAGTTCTACCTCTTATCTATTTTAATAAGATATACGAATTGCTCCACTGCTTCGCAGTTCTCGCAATTCTACAAACATTCGCCCTCTACGCTATCGCGCTACGGGCTCATGTTTGTTCGGGTCTTAAAAGAAGTAATCGGGCACATTAGGTGCGAGCGCCTATGTGCCCGATTACTTCTTTTATCCCCTATATCTTACACGTTGAATCTGAATAATACGACGTCGCCATCCTGAACAATGTAATCTTTTCCTTCAGAGCGAACTAAGCCCTTTTCCTTGGCTCCGTTCATACCACCGAATTCAACAAGGTTGTCATAAGATACTACTTCTGCCCGAATAAAGCCGCGTTCAAAGTCGGTATGTATCTTTCCTGCCGCCTGCGGAGCCTTTGTTCCCTCTGTAATGGTCCACGCTCTTGTCTCATCCGGTCCGGTTGTGAGGAAACTAATCAAACCAAGAATATGATAACTGGCTCGAATCAACTTTTCCAGTCCTGATTCTGTAAGTCCTAAATCCTCCAAAAACATCTTCTTCTCATCATCATCCAATTCTGCTATTTCCTGTTCTATCTGGGCGCAGATTACAAACACTTCGGAATTCTCGTTTTTAGCGAATTCTCTTACTTTTGCCACCTGCTCATTGGACGCAGCATCATCTGCCAGCTCGTCTTCTGCCACATTCGCCGCATAAATAACAGGCTTAGCTGTCAATAGATTGTATCCGGCAAACCACTCTTCCTCATCTTCATCCTTGAGTTCAAAATTCTTAGCAAGATTTCCTTCTTCCAGGAACTCTTTGAGACGTTTTACCATCTCCAGTTCCTTTGCTAATTTTTTGTCATTGTTGGCACCACGGGATGCCTTGGCAATTCTCCTCTCAAGAATTTCAGCATCCGAAAAAATCAATTCCAGGTTAATTGTCTCGATATCCCGAAGCGGATCAATACTTCCATCAACATGGACAATATTGGTGTCCTCGAAACAACGGACAACATGAACAATCGCATCTACCTCACGAATATTTGCCAAAAACTGATTACCAAGTCCTTCCCCTTTGGAAGCTCCCTTCACAAGACCTGCTATATCGACAAATTCAATCACTGCCGGAACGGTCTTCTTTGATTCATGCATCTTTGTCAGCACATCCAGCCTCTCATCCGGCACCGGCACAACTCCTACGTTAGGATCTATTGTGCAAAACGGATAGTTTGCTGACTCTGCTCCCGCTTTTGTCAGGGAATTAAACAAAGTACTTTTTCCAACATTCGGAAGTCCCACGATTCCTAATTTCATTTTCTATATCTCTCCTTTGAAATCTTTACCCATTTAGGTCTCCTTTCCAAACCATAAGAGCCCAAAATTAGCACGTTATATTATACGCCACTCAAGGCACGATTGCAAGTTGTTTTTTATTCATACTATCCTCACGTCATCCATTTTTCTTCCAAAAAGTTCCTCCAGATCATTTACATAGGTGGGATCATCCGGCATCTTAGCATTTGCCCTTGCACAAAGTATCCTTGCCCTCATCATTTCATCCACTGCTT
>CAMVIN010000097.1 GCA_947167565.1 uncultured Clostridia bacterium
ATCATTCCCATCCATACTCCATATCTTACCTCCGAGAAGATTGACGCACTCACAAGCCTTCCTTCTGCATCTTTCCACTGCGCGTACAGGACAATGCTCGCCTTGTGCTCCGATAGAAGATTTTCCACGACCGCTTTGTCCGAGAACGCTTTCCCCGAACCATCCTTTTCCGTATTCCAGCCGGAGAAGATATATCCCTTTTTACTCTTAAAAACGTTCACAGGAAGAACCGCTTTCTCATCATAGTATGCTTCTACCTTTTTCATGGAGCCTGATACCTGCTTTTTATCGGAAGCATTATTATCAAAGGTAATGTAGTATTTAATCGGGGATGTCGTAAATACAATCTCCACATTCTCTGACAGAAAAGTAAAGTCATATTCTCCATCTGCGGATGACTGTAAGATACACAGTCCGTTTTTCTGTGTTCCAGTGATCCGGTATCCCTTATCCGGCTCGATCCCTGCTATCTTTACCGTATCATTCTGACGGCCCTGTTTCTCAAAGACCACCTTATCTCCCACCTTTACCTTCAATTTCAGCGGGATTTTGAACCTTACAGATATCGGTACTTCAATCCATTTATATACACTGCTGCCCGATTTGAACTCCAACTTATATACACTGTTGTGACAGTCGTCTTTGGATGTGTCAAACTTCCATTTCTGACCACAATCATCCAGGCACTTGAACGTATCCTCCTCAGGAAATGAGATATTCTCTATCTTGTAGTAACTGTCTCCGGAAGCCTTAAACTCCACCCCATACTGATCCACACAGGTAAGAGATACTTCTTTGCTCTTTTCATCGAGAAGGTCGATCTCTCTTTTCTGTTCAATCTCTATCTGATTCGGATAAGGATACTTCTCCCCGCCAATATCGATATAGTTATTCGCCTGTCCCTTTTTCACTGTATTGCCGGTCAGGTGTCTTGTGATATGAAAAGAACGGCAATTGACTCCATTGATCCATACAGTAACCTGGGCTTCCCAGCATCTAATGATACCTCCGGCGCCAAAGTCTGCAAATACATTGATACGTGACGGAAAATCCTCTCCGCAGTTCCACTCAAGCGTATATACAGTACCATAACCATCAAAGCGATACGGTTCATGAGAGGTTCTATGTTTACAGAACTCTTTGCCAACGCCATGGTCCTTCTTGCACCATATCTCAACATAAGTGTCATACCACCAGTCGGCATCGTTTGTTATCTCTACCTTCACCTTTACCTTGTATCCTGAAGCCGAAGGCCGAACCTTTTTTACTACCATAACCTCTGCCTGCTTGCTGTTGGGATCAATCTTATAGTCGGCACCGTTATATACAAAATAGGTATCCGCAGGCTCTTTATTATATTCGTTATAATCCTTAGTAGCAGTTCTCTTACTGAAAGAATCCCTGTAGTTCAATCCAATCATGGAATCCTTTTTGAACTGCCCGGTTATCTTAATCTCCCGATATACAAGAAACTCCACATCATGCTCCGACTCCTGATCCCCGCCATCTTTTTTAGCGACTGACCGGTTCATATAAATAATGGTTTTGCCTCCTCCAAGCACCAGTTTGGCATTCGTGGAACTATCCTGCATCCATATTCCGGCACCACCATCTCCATAGCAGGTATTTTCCTGAATGGTTGAACCGGTAATGGTCAGGTTCTTCTTTTTATCTTTAAAATCAACATAAATTCCACCGCCTCTCTTCCGGCTGGTATTCAACCTGATTTCACTGTCATCAACTGTTATCGGAGAGTTGGCTGCAATTCCTCCTCCGTTGCCCTCACTTTGATTTCCCTCTATAACAGCCTCTGTAAGCATTACCTCCGACAGATTGTCGTCCACAAACATGGCTCCGCCGGCATCCGAAGCGTAGTTATTGGATATCTCTATTTTAGCAATCTCGTCGTTTTCTTTTTTCCCCTCACCGGCTTTGATATAGATACCACCACCATTTTGGGCATTGTTCTGCGTAATCGTATTCTTACCTTTATATACCAGTTTCGCATGATCTGAAGTGGACTCTGTGAAGATTCCGCCCCCTGCTGCAGAGGAGGAATTATTTGATACCGTACAGCTCTTCATGGTCAGATTCGCATGATTACTAATGCCTCCACCATTACTTTTCCCACTATTAGAAGATATGATGGTATCCGTAAAAGTATTGACAGCCTCCTCGTTCGTAAATAATCCTGCGCCCTCTCCCTCTGCCTGATTTCCTCTGATTTCTGAATTCTCAATCTTTAATGTCCCGGCGTTTGAGATACCACCGCCATTCTCGCAATAGTTGGCTGAAATAATACAGTCCTTAAGTTCACACTTGGCACCACCGGCCACATGCAGGCCTCCTCCATAAGAAGCACCACTGCCTGCTTCCTGATAGAGCAGATTATTCTGGGCTATCGTCACATCAGTCAGTTTTGCCGAGGTGCCGCTGCCCAAAAAGATACCACCGCCATTCGGGGCTGTATTTAATGTGATATTTCCTCCTGTCATGGTAAGTTCGGCTGACTCAGAAACGCATATTCCACCTCCCTGTTCCGCATTTCCACCACAAATCTCACCGGTCTTCTCCTTGCTGGAATCTTTGAGCACGAGTTTGGAATTGCCCTTCACCATAATAACGCTTCCAGCCTTCTCTTTCGTACCGGACGCTGAATTTTTCTTCCCACCGGACAAATCCAGAGCATATCCGTTCAAATCTATGGTGTGCTCCTTTCCATCACCAATCACAAGCGTCTGAGAAAGAAGAACATTACCGTTAAGGGTAACCGTGGAATCCCACTCCATTACCGCCCGAAGCACCTGCTCTGTGAGAACATGGCCCTTCTTGTAAATCGTCTCAAGATAAAGATAATTCCCTTTTTTTTCCGCACTCTCTTCAACTGCTATCAGATTCTCATCTGCAATATATCCCTCAACGCCATCTTGAGAATTCTTATAATTGCAGTCCATCACGGTACCATCAAGGCATATCCCGTCATAGCCCGCATTGTCCATGCGGATCAGAGTATTCTTTTTCACCATGTCTCCTACCTTAAGGTCCGCTCCATTGACTGAATTGGCAGTTCTTAATATTTCTGAATTGCTCTTTCCATCCTCGCTCACCTGTTCTCCTTGTGCCGCAGCAGGGGATTCTCCTGAAGAAGCCGATACCACCGGCGCCGGTCCGATTGCCAGCCACACGCTCAGCGGACTCTGTAAAGCGAAACAGGCTGCTATTATAAAAGCGAATAGTCTCTTCATTCTTTTTTCTCCTTTCTTCTCCCCATAATTGCTACGCCGAGAAAGACTCCTACAATCAGTCCGATTCCACTTCCCATAGCCAGCGAACCGCCTGAGAAGACGGAACCGGTTCCTGTCGCTTTTCCTTTCTGATTTGTCGTCTCCGCTCCGGTCAACTGTCCTACTGTCTTCTCCTCTGTTTTGAAAAACACCTTGATGGCAGGCGGATTATCCCGGAAGAGATATTTCTTATTGTTCAAATTGGTGGCAGCCTTGCCGCCGAACTCATGGATACCGGTATTGTAGCCCTCCGGAATCGTCGTATCACCGTTCCGGTAAACAAGTGAATCAGCAAGGATAGGCAAGCCATTCTCATATTTCGCTGCATACAGCGCAAGCCACTGCGTGCCGATGTCGCCGTTTAAGTCATTGCTGTCACCCATAGTTTCAAAGTTCTTTTTGGTAATCTTACTGTCCCCGGCAGTCCGGTTACACGGCACAACTTTGTAGTAGGCAGTCTGGTTCTTAATCATAATCTGTTCGCCCTTTTCGTTGTAGGCGGTGATGTTCGCCTTTTCTACCATGTACTTCGGAATCGGGATATACTCCGTATCATAATAAGCCGCAGCCTCCAAAAATGTCATGATTGTGGAGGTCACCGTCATGATGACCGTGATCACAGCAAAGCCGATTGCCAATTTGTCTGCAATGGAACTTCCCGCATTCTGATGAATTTCCAAACCAGTCTCTGGATCTGTTTTTACATACATCTTTTCCTGTTCCACTATTTTTACATATTCATTTTCCAAATTCGTTACTTTTTCAGCACACGAATCTATTGATCTTTGGTACTTATCCATGCTTGCCTTTAACAAAGGATAGTTGTAATAACTTTCGTCAAGATACTTTGGATCTATTTCATTTTTAAAAATCTCAAAACATTTCTCTTCCCACTTTTTCTTGTCAACCGCCCATTCCAATTCTTTTAAGATTGTGTCCTTATTTTCTGCTAACGATTGTCTTATTGTCGTCTGTGCCTTTAATGCTGCCTTTGCGAGCACCTTTCCAATCTCCTTTGTAGCGACTGTAGTAGCTGCAAAGCCGGCAGTCACGCCCCACATCGAAATAGTCAGCGCACTCGGTGTATAACCGGCTGGTTCCGTCTCAGAACCATTTGCCTTCGCCCGCAGAGCATCACTGGTCAGTGCCACGCCGCCCTTTTCATAGATTCCCCGATCTACTCCGGCATAGATGGATTCGGTCTGGACTTCTTTCATCATCCCTTCCATCTGCTTATAAGTATCGGCATCCGATATCGCAATCTGGAACAATTCCGGAAAAGAAAGAAATTCAAGCCCCGCTATCTGTCCATCTGACAACGCATCTACAATAGGGTAAAGCTTGCGAATCCCCGCATCACTTGACACTTCTTCATAATCCTGCTCAAAGAACTCCCGCAGTGTGCCGCCCTCATATTCTCTAGTGTCCAAAAAAGCACCGATTGCTACAATTTGGGTATCAATCGCCTGATCAAACACCTGTTCGGATACGTCATCACAAGCTTCCAGTTCCTCATCAGAAGCCTCTGAAACATCAATATCCTCTATCTCTTCCATCTGCTCCTCAATTTCTTCGGCACGATCCAGTACATCTTCTGCCTTATCTTCATACTCCGAGATGTTTTCTTGAAAATACTGCCACTTTTTCAAAAGTTCTTTTGCGGCATCACCATAGCGTTTGTCCAAAGCATTTAAGACATCCTTATGAGAAGACAGAGAAGAATCTTCTTCCTGAATCCTATCCTCCAAATCTTCCTGTGTCGTTTCCAGAAAACGATCTACCCAGGTATCCTTACTGGTATCGGCTGCCTGTGTCAGAAGGGACTCCATCGTCAGAGTCGCCTGTCCGTTCGCCTGCATGAGAATCGTCAGAATATCTGCATGGTTCTTCTTTTCTTCATCCGACAACTTTTTGTATGCCGCATCTCCCATCTCGTACTTCGTCTCATTCAGGAGAAGGTTTCCCAGCGGCTGTCCGCCGGTATCATCATCCGTCATCTGATTCAGCATCTTTCGGATGTAGTTGGCCCGTTTGTAGTTTAGAGATGATTTGGACTTTTTATAGTTAGCGCGGTATTCCTTCAAGGTCGCAATGAATCGGTCCACAAATGGCTTGATCTGAGAATCCATCTGCTGATCCATCAGCGCATTATAATCCTCGATCGAATATCCGCCATTCATATTCATGACAGCTAAGTCCGTAACCGCCTCTCTCGGGTTATCTGTGGTCTTATATCCAAGATAGACAATCTTGTCATTGGCCCCTCTCTTTAAGGCACTCTTCGAACCGGCATCGGCATTCAAATCTGCGAGTTTTCCGGAATCATCCTTCATGATCGTATATCCGTCAGCCTCCAGTTCCTTCTTCGCCTCTGCTTCAGTCTCCCCCATACCGACACGGAACTCTTTGATGTAGAGCACCTTTTTCTCTGACGCTGCCACTGCGGCAGGTGTCACATTCACAAGCGGTGCGACAACCAGAAGAACCGCTGACATAATTGTTGATATCACTCGTTTTGTCACTCTTTTCATAATGATTCCCCCGATCTTGACTTTTTTTATATAGACATTCTAACATACATAGCGTGACAAAAGGGTGACAAAAAGACTGTTTTATTCGTCAAAAAAGGACAGCCATCCGGCTGTCCCTTAAAATGTAGACAAATCTGTCACTCCGTCTGCTCCTGCGCAAGTTTTTGCCTGGCCACCTTGTTCCTCTGTACAAGCAAATAAATAAGAAAAGGAATGTAGGTCGCCGCCGGCAGAAGAAATCCATAATTTTTCATGTTCTCTGCCTGAACCATCATGTTGAAAATTCCATGATACATGATGGCCGTAATCAAAAGCGCAAAAGTTCCGGGAATCGATAATTTTCTCTTGATACGAACGTAACTCATGCCATATCCTACGGCCGCTGTACACACACCGTGCATGAGGGCAGAAGAGAAACCTCTGATTGCCGCCCAGCCGAGCGATATGTACTGCACATTCTCTATGAGGATAAACGTATTCTCAAAAAGAGCGAATCCCACTCCCAGCGCAAAAGATATGGAAAGCAGTTTCGCACGGTTCTCCGAAAAGAGGAAGGCAAAAGCAATCACTGGAAGTGCTTTGATAATCTCCTCTGTCACCGGCGTAATCGTCGTTGTGACAAACAAGACATCTTCGTGAAATAATTTTAGGAAGATTCCATTTACTTCTGATATAAACAGTGCTGCAAAAATCCCGACAATCAGGCACACCATGATATCCCGCGATGCTTTTTGTATCAGGGGCACACTTAAAATAAGCGGAATTGTGATACATATAAACAAAATATAAATCATGTTTTCGGTATTCAAATGTTCCATCCCCTTTCCTTTTTCCAGCGGTTTAATCCTCTTATCGTCATAAACATCATGCTCAATATAAAGATAGCTGACAGAAGGCAGCTGGCAAATGTTAATTTCGCATTGCCGCGACTTAACGCAAAGCACTCAATAACGGAAGAAACCATGTACAATAAAGCAAACAGATTATATGGTTTTAATCCTTTTACCACACCAAATTCCACATCCGGCATAACAAGATGTTTCAGATGAAAATAGGAACTGAGGGCTTCAAACAACACAAGCACAGCAGCCTGTATCCTCCATCTGAGGGAAATGTCACCCGTCAGAAAAAGAGGAAAATACAGAAGAACCACAACGGCAGGTGCGACAAGGCCAATCATCCTGTATTTAAAAAAGGTCTTGGTTCCATCATCCACAATAGAATCAATCGCTCCGTAGTTTGCTGAAAAGAAAAACATGATACTTCCTATAATTCCGAGAAACCCGAGTTGAAAATGCTCATTTAGATTTCCTCCCGAAAGAAGCCGGATAATGTTGAACAGACGTCCAATGATAATACACAGCATGGCAATTGTTATCATCTTTCCGTACATAGCCTTTCTCGGCCGGAAAAATTCTACTCCGCCACGGATAAAACCACATAAAGCGAACGCACACACGATGATATTCGCCCATAAATAATAATTCAAGAAAAACACTCCTTCCATATTGTTTATTCATAACTGAATAAGCATTCTATCTTCCTATTGTAACACAAAATCAGCCTCTGGTAAATCAATAATTTTCCAAACCATAAATATAGATTTCCGCCCAACTGTACTGATTCATAAATTCTCCATGGTAACGATCGGCTTCCGTCGACACACCGGACAGATACTCATAATAATCGCAATCCATCATGCTTGTATTGATCGCATAGGAATTCCGGTTATGTATAAAAAGTTCACCAAGCCCCCATTTATCCAAATCCTTTTTCAAAGCCTGTACGATTTTCCTGAAATACGCAATCCCTTTTTCCTCAGACTTATCTTCGAACAGGCTGGCACAAATCTCTGCCCTGTTCGCTCCGGAGCCATTCAGACATATAAGATATGCCAAAAGTTCCTTTTCTTTCTGTCTGGAAAATGTAAGTGTCTTTCCCTGATAAAACATCTCAAAGTTTCCAAAACATTTTACTTTAACTTTATTATCTGCAGCAGCCACAGGAACCCGAAGATTGTCAAGCACCTCCGCCAGTTCATCATCCATCACCGGTTTTAAAATATATCCACTGACAAACAACTTCAACGCACGAAGCGCATATTCTTCATGAGCTGTCACAATAATAATATTGGTTTTCTTTGAGATTTTTTTTATTGTTCTTGCAATCTCCAGCCCTGACTTTCCGGGCATATTAATATCAAGAAAAGCAATATCAATCTCCTGACTTCCGATTGTATCAACTGCCGAGTCATAATCCGACGCATAATAGTACGTATTTCCCGAAGACACACGTTCCAGTGCATCTCTGAGTTCCTCGCGCATGTATTCTTCATCATCTGCTATCAACATATTCATAGGCAATCCCTCACATCGGTATCTGTATTGTCACTTTCGTGCCGGAACCTTTCTCACTCTCCACGGAGAGAGTACCCCCGCACATCACAGCCACTCTGTCTATTGTATTCTTTAGACCGACAGAATTTCCTTTCTGTTCCTTGAGGATTTCTGTATCAAACCCCACTCCATTATCTGATATCACCAAAAAATGACTGCCATTGGCTCTGTTTGTGGATATCCTTATGACACCGGCTTGTTCCTCGCCGTTCTTCAACCCATAACGTAAGGCATTTTCCACAATTGTCTGAACGGAAAAGGGGGGAATATCAAAATCTGTATCCTGTATGTCATACTCGACAATCAGCCCGTCCCCAAACCTTCTCTTCTGTATCTTGATATAATTCCTGACCAGCTCCAGTTCCTTCTCCACGCTGATACAGTCACTTTCTGTCAAATAGTCGGTCGTCCCTCTCAAAACCTTCGAGAACTCGTTGATTGCCTCTATCGCCTCATCCGGAGAACGCTTGCACAGATGCCGGATAAGCGCCAACGTATTGAATATAAAATGTGGCTGCATTTGTATGTTGACCACGCGCAATTTATCTTCCGCTATCTGCTTTTCCTTATCTATGAGATATTGGACGAACGACACCTCATAAGACACAAACAGAATAATTGTCGATACAACTGCTAATAGTTTTGTATATGACATCTCCGGGAAAATGCTGCTAATCACGACACCAATCAACGGAAGAAGCAAGAAGGATATCATCGCAACCTTCTCGACATTCAGCAGATATTTGACATATACAATCGTAACACTAATTGTCATAAACAAACCAATCATAATGATAACCGATGGAATCCGATGAAAAACAGGCATCGGATCCACATCACCATGCGGACTGATTGAGTATATATAGGGAACATATTCATTGACAAAAAGCAAACCTGCACCAAGGAAAAAAATCAGCCATTCAACCCGGTTCCAGTATATTCTGTATCCCCCTGTTCTTTTATAGAGCACATGAGACACATATTCTGCAATAAGCGGCATGAGGAGGAATCCAAAAAATAACGAATAAAAATAACTGGTCCTCAAGGATGTGTATCCGAATTCCATGTATCTGCTGCGCACAATCCGCGAAATAGCATCACACACCATCAGCGCTGTCGAACAGAACATAACTAAAAACATCCTGACTGCTCCTGCCCTGTCAAATTGTCTTGTCAAAATCACAACTAACATCGCCACAAGGCAAAACAATGCCCCCCACATCTCAATCGCTATATGAACACTCTGTATAACCGGCATAGTTTCTTTCTCCCCAGCCAGAGGCGTACCCACCACACGGAACCCCTCTTTTCTTCAATATGTACAAGAATCATTGCTGTTACCAGCGGAAGCACGCAGACCCATGCCCCATAAATCCCCCACTCCACACAGGTAAGGTAGGCAATCGCCACGCCAACATGAAAACTAAGCAAAACTTTCCCATATAGAACTGCTTTTTTTCTGGCACTTTTCTTTTTGGTACACGCATATTCTGTCCACGCCGTCACACACTGACGAAGATTGTTTGTAGAAAAAATACAAGATGCCGTGTAGCCTTCTGCCCCCGGAAAAGAGCACCACTGAATCGGCATCGCCACAAAAACCGGATACAGCGCAACAAAAGGATGCGTATTTTCCGGCAATAATACAATCGCAATAATTGCCACTGCGTCAACAAAAACACTGACAACTTTCATATTAACTTTAAAAATCCGGGGAATCATAACGGTACTTGCCAATCCGAGAACGTAGAGCATAAGCCCTACGATTCGGATAACAACTTCGAACGGATTTCTCCCTAAGATATTCAGTATAATGGTAATCATATTAGCGGTCTGCGCCGAGCCGAACAGATCACTGTGATTTAAAATAGAAAATCCACCAATAAATCCACCAATCAGGCACATATTCAAGTGAATCCATCTCTCCAATGTCTCTTTCATAAACTTCTCACTCTTCCATCCGGCAATTCTGCCAAAATACAAACAAACTGCTTATTCTACCGATACAATATAATAATAAATAGGCTGTCCACCGTAGTGTATCTCAACCTCTACATCGGACTCCTCTTCAATAATCTGTGCAATCTCTTCTGCGCCTTCTTTGCTTCCCTCTTCGCCGCAGTAAATCGTGACAAGCTCCGATTCCTCATCAATCAGATTACTAATCAAATCATAAGTAACTGTCGTGACATCTTCACCCACAACATCAATTGTCTTATCATTTAATCCCATGATATCGCCGGCCTTTATCTCTTTGCCATCTATCGTCGTATCCCGAACGGCGTAGGTTACCTGGCCGGTCTTGACTGCCTGCATGCCCTCTGTCATGGCCTCTACATTTTTCTCCGGCTCGAGCCCTGTGACAAAATTCACCATTGCCGCAATTCCCTGCGGGATATTCTTCGTAGGAACAACAAATACTTTCTTGTCTTCTGTCAGCTCTTTCGCCTGCTCTGCCGCCAGTATAATATTCGAATTGTTCGGCATGATAAATATATTATCCGCATTAATTTTTCCGACCGCCTCTAAGATATCCTCTGTGCTCGGATTCATTGTCTGGCCGCCCTCAATTACGACATCAACGCCTAAATCCGTAAATATCTCACTCAGGCCATCTCCCA
>CAMVIN010000098.1 GCA_947167565.1 uncultured Clostridia bacterium
GCTAGCCGTATGTGGTTGGTTGCGGGTCCGGGTGGATTCAGAGCATCATTCAGACGTTTCCGAACTATGAATTTGTTGGGCTTGCGATTGTCTCAGACCGTTCACAGTCGGGAAAATTCGCCTATGAACTGCCGGAAAATCTCAAAGAGGTGTATGAGGTCTATCTCAATGACTATGATTGGGAGAAAAGGGAAGAAAAACGAAATACATTCAGACTGCGCAAGAAAGAGTATAAAGCACTATACAGTATGGTTATGAATGAGAAAATAGATTGGGATGTTCTGTTTCGCTTTTTTCAGAAAAAGAAATTTTCTGTGGATGAGCTTCTGATGGGACCGGACTTTTTTCACATTGTCAGAGATTGTTACAAAAAGCAGTATCCCCACATCGTGTTTTCAGATTTTCTGTGGACGATGCGCTCAATTTATCTGCCTCTTTTTCTTGTGATGAAGTCCGAAATACCGAGAGCGGATCTCTACCACTGTGTGGCCACAGGGTATGCCGGAATACTTGGCAGTATGGCAAAATGCATGTATGGATGCGGGCTTCTTATATCAGAGCATGGTATTTATACGAGAGAGCGCGAGGAAGAGATTATTAAAGCACCCTGGGTAAAGGGACTGTACAAGAATATCTGGATTGACCAGTTCAAAAAAATGTCGCTTGTTGCCTACCAGAAAGCGGAAATTGTGACAAGCCTGTATGAGCATGCGCGGGATTTACAGATTGAATTGGGGTGTGACGAGAGGAAACTGAGAATAACACCAAATGGCATCAATACGGACCGTCTTCAAAATCTTCCGGGAAAAGAAGATGATATGATTCATATCGGAGCAGTTCTGAGAATTGCACCGATTAAGGATGTAAAGACGATGATACAGGCCTTCGCTTTTGCCAAGAAAAGGGTTCCCAAATTGAAACTCTGGATTATGGGACCATGGGATGAGGAGAAAGAATATGCCGAGCAGTGTTTTGACCTTGTGGAAACACTCGGAGTCTCCGATATTGTATTTACGGGGAGAGTAGACATCAGGGATTATCTTGGAAAGATGGATATGACAATTCTGACCAGTATCAGCGAGGGGCAGCCATTGACGATACTTGAGAGTTATGCGGCGAAGAAACCGGTGATTGCCACGGACGTCGGTAATTGCAGGGAACTGATATATGGCGGTGAGACAGATCACTATGGGACGGCGGGAATATTAACGCACATTATGAATCTGGAAGAGATTGCGGATGCGATGGTGGAGATGGCATGACAAAAAGAGAATCGAAATGGGCGAGAATGGATACCGGCGTGTGATGGGGCGCTACCGGATTGAAGATATGAAACGTGTGTATGGAGAAATCTATCAGAGTTTTGACAGGAAAGGAGAGTCCTGATGGCGGGAATAGGCGTAAAACTGAACCGGATATATGAGAAAGAGACGCTTGCCTCGAATCTGTTCGGCATGGGATATAGTGTCGTCATTACCGTAGCTCCGATGGCAGTTGTCATCCTGGCTATTTTTGCCATGCAGATTGTTCTTGATATTGCCCGGACCGGATATGCGGGGAGAGAACTGTTTGCCTGCACGGTACTTTATATATTTATCTTTTCCCTATTGATGGCATCACCCTTTAATTCGGTGTTATCCAGATATATGTCGGATATTATTTATGAAGAGCGGTACGAGGACATTATTCCGTGTTTTTACGTGGGATTGGTGATGAATGTGGGATTTGGTTCCCTGTTTGGAATTCCATTTTGTATCCGGGAGTATCTGGTCGGTGGAGTGTCCGGGATTTATGTATTTACCGGTTACTGTGGATATATCGCTCTGATTCTGGTATTTTATTCCATGCTGTATTTATCCATCTGCAAGGACTACCAGAAAATATCCCTGTATTTTGCTGTGGGAATGGTACTTGCTGTACTGTTGTCTGTATTATTTGCCAATGTAATCGGGATGGAAAAGACTTATTCCATGCTTCTCTCACTCACCATTGGTTTTCTGGTCATTGCCGGACTGGAGACGGCACTGATTCGCAGTTACTTTCGGGAGAATAGCGGGGAGTACAAAAAGGTGTTTGCGTATTTTCGCCGGTTTTGGAAACTGGTACTGACTAATTTTCTTTACACATTGGGCTTATATATTCACAATTTTGTGTTTTGGACAACGGATCTGCATATGACGGTGGTTCATACATTTGTCTGTGTCACCTCCTATGATATGGCGACCTGTCTTGCCATGTTCACGAATATTTCAGCAAGTGTTATTTTTATTTCGCGCGTGGAAATGCATTTTCACGAGAGATATAAGTTGTATTCAGAGGCAGTTATCGGCGGGCGGTATATGGATGTGGAACTGACGAAAAACAGAATGTTTCGGCAGCTTGGGGAAGAACTTCTCAGTTTAGTGCGGATTCAGTTTTTTGTCTCGCTGATTGTATATTTTGTGTGCGTAATTATTCTGCCGCAGTTTGGCTTTGGGGGACTGGTGCTTAAAATTTACCCATGCCTTGCAGCGGGTTACTTTGTATTATTTATTATGTATGCGGCGATTATTTTTCTCTATTATTTCAATGATTTGACGGGTTCGCTTCTCACCGCGGGAATCTTCTGTGTGACGACAATGGCTGTCAGTATTGTTGCGACATATCTGCCGGAAATCTGGTATGGAATCGGCGTTTTTGTCGGGGCTTTTACCGGGTGGACGGTGGCGTATTTGAGAATTCGCTGGTTAGAAAAGAACCTGGATGAGCACACGTTCTGCCGGGGGACTATGCTCAAAAAGGGTAAGGGGAAAAAGCCGCCTTCAAAAGTGTTTGACCGCGGTGAGCAGAATGAGGTATCATAGGAGGGGCTTATGCCAAGGAAAGAAAGGAGTTTGTGAGTATGGAAACAGGAGAAATTATTCGAATGATGTTGTTTATGCTGGGAGTTCTGCTTTTGATGAACGTAGTACTTTCGCTGGCAAAAAGAAAAATGAAAGAGCACTTTTGTCTTGCGTGGGGAGCGATATCGATTCTTTTTATTGTGTCGGGAATTCTTCTTCACCCGTCGGGTGTCAGTGAGTATCTCAGTGTCAGTGGAACCATTATTGTTGTAATACTCAGTATGTGTGTGGTGTGGTTTTTATTTTATTTGAGCATTCAGATTTCTGTACTAAATCGCAAAAATCAGGAACTTGCCATGCAGGTATCACTTCTCAATCAGGAGAATGAGGGATTGTTAGAGGAGATAGAAAAAATTAAAGAAAAGGTGAATGTCGAATGAAAAAAAAGATTTTATTCGTTATAAATACGATGGGCGGCGCCGGTGCGGAGATGGCCATGCTTGAAATGATGAGATGTTTAAAGCCTTCGGATTATGAATTGAATCTTTTTGTTCTCACCAATCAGGGAGAACTGATAAGAAGGCTCCCGGACTATGTGAAACTGCTCAATAACAATATGTCAGATGAGTCAGTGCTTAGCAAAGAGGGAAAACGTCATCTGAAGCGATATGTGTTCCGGGCAATGTTTTCTCATGCCAGTGTGTTCCGGAATATTCCCTACCTGATCAAAAATACCGGTATCATGCTTGGGAAAAGGAAACTGTTGATAGAAAAACTTCTGTGGCGTGTCTTGTCTGACGGTGCACCGAGGTTTACGGAGCACTATGATATGGCGATTGCCTACTTGGAAGGCGGTTCCGCATACTATGTAGCAGATCATGTGGAGGCGGACTGCAAAGTGGGGTTTGTCCACATTGACTATGAGCTGGCGGGGTATGGACCATCACTCGACAAAGGTGTGTATGACACTTATCGGCAGATTTATACTGTCTCAGATGAGGTGAGAAAGAAGTTTTTACAGGTTTATCCGCAGTATGAAAAGAAGACTGGAGTATTTCACAATATTGTCAATCAGGACACGATTCGGGAAAAGGCAAAACTGCCCGGAGGGTTTTCGGATTCATTTGCGGGAAAGCGAATTCTTACAGTCGGCAGACTGACGGAACAGAAAGCATACGAAGTGGCAGTTGAGGCAATGCATCTGTTAAAGAACGATGGCGAAAGTGTTCGCTGGTATGTGGTCGGTGAGGGGCAGGAGCGTGAGCGACTGGAAAAACTGATTCAAAAATATGGTTTGGAAGAGGATTTTATACTGCTTGGAATGAAAGACAATCCCTACCCATACTATGCGCAGACGGATTTGTATGTGCATGCCACCCGGTATGAGGGAAAGAGTATTGCCATTCAGGAAGCGCAGACTCTTGGCTGTACGATTCTTGTGTCTGACTGCAGTGGAAACAGAGAGCAGATTGAAGATGGTGTGGACGGAAGGATGTGTGAGTTAAGCCCTGAGGGAATCCGGGATGGTGTGCGGGAACTTCTGCATGATGAAGCGGCGTGCAAAAGATATGCAGCCAAGGCGGCAGAAAAGCGGCTTGGCGGGGAAGAGGATTTACAGAGATTGTTATCCTTGCTTTGAGGAAAGGAGGAAGTCTGTATGGGCGGATTTAACAGAACAAAAGATTTGTTGATTATCATACCGGCTTACAATGAAGAAAAAAACATAGAGAAGTTACTTGATAATTTGGAATCACCGGAGATTATGGAAATTGCAGATGTCCTGATTATGAATGATGCTTCATCCGATGAGACAAACTGGATTGTGAAGGAGAGGGGACATAATATTGTCACCCACGTATTCAATCTGGGTTACGGAAGCGCGTTGCAGCTCGGATACAAATTTGCTATTCGCAGAGGATACAGATATGTCATACAGATGGATGCGGACGGTCAGCATGATGTATGCAATGTGACGAGTCTTTTTAAAGAACTGACAACAAAGGATGAGAGTGGTGAATATCCTGACATTGTGCTTGGTTCGCGGTTTATGGAGGGCAGCAGTCCTTATAAGGCGCCGCTTGCAAAGAAAATTGCGTGGGGATTTTTCCGCACACTGATTTACTGGGCGACAAAGAGAAAGATTGTGGATCCGACGACCGGTCTTCAGGGCTTGAGCCGGCGGGCAATTATTTTTTATTCCAAATACAATCATTTTGATGACCAATATCCGGATGCGAACATGATTATGCAGATGCTTCTTTTGGGATTTCGCATCCGGGAAATACCTGCTGTCATGCATGCCCGGACGGAAGGCGTGAGTATGCACTCCGGTCTGAAGCCGATTGTCTATATGTTTCGCATGACATTTTCCATTCTTGCCGTTTGGATCGGTGTCAAATTTATGAAGCGGGACAGGGATGTGGCGAGCGCGAGAGATTATACGGAGGAGAGAGAATGATTCACTGGAAACCGGCAAAATTTTATGAGAGTACGGAAGAACTGAGAAATCCGGGAATCGGCTGGTATCAGCTTCACTCTTTCCGGGTAACAGATTCTTTCGATAGGGAAGAGGAGAGATGGTCGGTTTCATCCTCCCAGAGTCTTGTGCTGGTGCATATTCATCTGGGAGAGCAGAAAAATGAGGATTTGAGCCGGGAGGAGCTTTTAAATATCGAACAGATCCTCACCTTTTTTGCGGAGGAAAAAAAAGATATCCTTCTTCGCCTTGTCTATGATAGAGAGGGGAAGGGAATTGAAAATGAACCGCTCACTTTTTCACAGGTGGAACGGCATATAGAACAACTGGGAACCGTGTTGGAACAATTTCGTGCCCAGATCTATGTCTTTCAGGGAATTCTTGTGGGAAGCTGGGGGGAGATGCATACCTCCAAATTTCTCTCAGTGGAAAAAGTAAAGCGTCTGGAAATGCTGCTGCAAAAGTATTTGGCGGACAATGTATACCGCGCTGTGAGAAGGCCTGTAGATGTGCGGAATCTCTGCTGCAAAAGTGAGTGGGAAGAGGGGAAAGATGCTCACCTTACTTGTTTTGACGATGCGATTTTTGGCTCGGATACGCATATGGGAACATTCAGTGAGTCGGATTCTAAGGAGTGGCTGCAGCCGTGGTGCCGGGAACGGGAACTTGATTTTTTGAGGCAGCTCGGAGAGAGAGCGCCGGTGGGCGGAGAAGTTGTCTGTCCGCCAAAAGAACCGGAAACGATTGAGAAGATGGTAGAAGAACTCCGTCAGATGCATGTGTCGTACCTTAATTGTCATCACGACGGTAAACTGCTCGAGAAATGGAAGCAGTGCCGGTGGGAGAAAAAGGGAATCTGGCATGGCATGAGCGGGTATGATTATATAGGGAGACATTTGGGATACCGGTTTTGTGTGCGTGCCTGCCGTGTGCGGCAGGAGAAGGAAAGGGCTATGCTCACAGTGAAAATCGAAAATGTCGGGTTTTCCCCTGTGTATGAAGAATTAGAGGTCTTTCTTGTCTGGCGGACAGAAGAGGGGAATCAGGGTGAGATGGTTCTCCCATGGAAACCGTCAGAGTGGAGGAGTGGGGAGACGGTCGTGGAGACGGCGGAAATTGAAGATAGGATAGTTTCAAAGACTTGCTGTGCGTGGTATCTCGGACTTCGTAGAAAAAGAGATGGACTTCCGGTTTTTTTTGCAAATGAGAGTGACAGTGAGGGGCTTGTGTATCTTGGAACGATAAAATGAGGTAGGATATGGAAGAAAAGAGCAGAACAGAATATTCCGTCCGGAATACTACGGCGGCATTGATTTCAAAAATATTGGCGATTTTGATTGGATTTGCTACTCGTATTGTGTTTACCCATACACTCAGTGAGAGTTATGTAGGTGTCAATGGGCTTTTTTCGGATATCTTAAATGTCCTCGCTCTGTCAGAACTTGGAGTGGGAACAGCGATAACTTATGCGTTATATGAACCGATTGCGAAAAATGATTATGAGAAACAGAAATCCCTCATGCAGCTCTACGCCCGCTTTTACCGTGTAGTTGCCGGTATTGTCCTCGTGGGGGGGCTTCTTGTCATCCCATTTATGGATGTGCTGATTAAGAATCAGCCGGAGGTTGACCATCTTATTCTCATTTATCTGCTCTATTTGACTAATTCTGTTCTCTCGTATCTTCTCATATACAAGAGGACACTTGTTGACGCGCATCAGCTCAGCTATATCAGTGAGATTTATTTTACTGTGTTTCTTGTGATACAGGATGTTTTTCAAATGATTATCCTGCTCACAACACACAACTTTATTCTGTTTCTGGTTATTTACATTATCTGTACTCTCGGCAATAATATCAGTATTTCGAGAAAAGCGGATCAATTGTATCCCTATCTGAAAGAAAAGAATATTAAACCGCTGAAAAAGAGTGAGAGGCAGGAGATTATTAAAAACATTAAGGCCATGCTTATGCACAAAATTGGTGATGTAGTCATCAACAACACAGATAATCTCTTATTGTCTTCGATTGTGGGAATTGTCAGTGTCGGATGTTATTCCAATTACTTTCTTGTAATTGGTTCCATTCATCAGGTGATGACACAGATTTTCCGGGGAATAACGGCGAGTGTTGGCAACCTTGGCGTGACAGCGGACAAAAAGAGAATTCGCAATGTCTTTGAAATTTCATTTTTTATCGGTCATTGGATGTATGGCGTGGCAGCAATCTGTCTGTTTGAACTGTTAAATCCCTTTGTGGAGATTAGTTTTGGCGTCCAGTATTTGTTTGAAATTCCGGTCGTACTCATGCTCTGCGTCAATTTTTATATTACCGGCATGCGGCAGGCAACTCTTGTGTTCCGTGACTCACTGGGGATTTTCTGGTTCGACCGGTACAAATCGGTTGTATGCGCTATTCTCAATCTTGTTATTTCCATTGTGATGGCAAAGAGGTTTGGGACAATAGGTGTATTTGCGGGAACCTTTTTTAGCACGATATTAACCTCCTTCTGGGTAGAGCCATTTATGTTGTATAAGTATTCATTAAAAAAATCTGTCCGCACCTATTTTGCCAAATATGCCTATTATACGGCAGTAACAGTTCTTGCTGCATTTACAGCGGATTTTTTGTGCCGTCGGATAGATGGAGGCGTGTGGCAGCAGTTATTTTTAAGAGCGTGTATCTGTGCGATTGTTCCGAATATTATCTATCTGATTTTCTTCTGCCGCATGCGCGAATTTATGCGTGTAATCGATAAAGTTCGTTTCCTTCTTGATAAGCGGCGGGCGGTAAAAAGGAATAAGGCCGGTTCACAGTCAGACAGCCGCTCGTTTACCGGGGAAGAAAAATGGATTCTTGATAAAATGGCAGAATGTCTTGGCAGAGAGAGTTGTGATGAGGTTACGGATGTTGATTTTTCAACAGTACAAAAAATGATGCTTCGCTCTTCGACCGTTTCTTTTTACTATCCTCTGGTGGAGAGGAATGAGGGAAAAAATCTACCGGATGAATTGTGCGCTTTTATCACAGAAAAGAGCAGAGAGATTGTGCGTCAGAATTATCGCCTTTTGTTCCTTACACATTATCTGGTGAAAAAGCTCAATGATTCGGGAATTCGGACTGTAGTACTGAAGGGTGTTTGCACTGCCGCTGAATATCCTGTTCCGGAACTGAGAAAATCCGGCGACATTGACCTTTTGCTTGTGAACCCGGCGCAGATTGATGAGGCGGGTGAAGTGATGGTATGTGAAAATTTTGTAAAAGAGAAAGAGGAGCATTCTCTTCATCATCAGGTCTGGCGGGCTCCGGAGGGAATTGAAATCGAATTACACACGATGTTTACGGAACCGTTTGATGAAGATAGGGTAAATCTTTATCACGAACAACTTTTTTTGCATCTGCCGGAGAAAATGGAGGAAAAAGAAATCATGGGATTATGTATTCCGACATTTTGTGATGCCTGGCATGCTTACTACCTTTTGCTGCACATGCTTCAGCATTTTCTCAGAAGTGGTTTCGGTGTTCGTCTTCTGTGTGACTGGGTGGTATTTTGGAACAGGGAACGGGAGCAGGTGAGAGAGTATCAGTCTCTGATACGGGGCAGTGGACTTGTCGGCTTTTCTGATTTGATTACGACGATCTGTTACCGGTATATGGGACTGAAAAGAGAGATGGCAGAGAAAATATGGGAGCAGGAAGCGTCTGAGGATACCTGTCGTTTTTTTATGAAAGAGATTTTTGAAGCGGAGGAGTTTGGAACAGGAGATACCAGTCGCATGGTGGCGATGAGGGGTACTCATCTGCGGGATTATGTAAGAGAATTTCACCACCAGATGAAACTGAATTTTCCGGAGCAGTCAGCAAAGAAAATCCTATGGCCGTTACTCTGGCTCAGAACATTTTTCCGGTTCTGTTACAACAATGCCAAAATCCGGAAAACGTCCGGCTGGAGTGTGCTGAAGAAAGCAGGAGAGCGGAGTCGTCGGATGGACGAGATAGACTTGTTTCAGTAACGTGGGATAATATACGGGGAGGAACTTGATATGCTTGGTATGCTGCTTATGATGGTGGATACACCGGAGGAGAAGCGACTGGTCGAGCAGTTGTATGAAAAGTATAATAAACTTGTCTATGCAGTGGCATACAACATTCTGCGCAATCCGGAAGATGCGGAGGACGCCGCCGTCATGTCATGGGAGAAGATAATCAAAAATTTAGAAAAAATTAATAAAGTTGACTGCAAGGAAACGAAGAGTTTCATCGTTATTATTAGTGAGAGGACAGCAATTGACTTTTACCGGGCGAATAAACGGCGTTCGGATATGGAAAAAAAATCGGAACAGTGGGAGCAATCTCCCTACTTTGCCACATTGGACCGGCAGATGGAGGAGCGGGAGACACTCCTGTGGCTTAAGACACTTCCCAAGAATTATGGAGAGGTTCTAATTCTCTACTATGTCAATGAGATGTCTACCAAAGAGATAGCGAACTATCTTGGCATAAAAGAGGTCTCTGTTCACAGCCGGCTGAAACGCGCCCGGGATTATTTGAAAGAGAATGTAAGGAAGGGGGATACAAGGGATGGATGATGATATGATAAAGCAATTGATGACTGCTTATGTATACGCGGAGATGGATGCGCTCAAGCCGGAACTTTTAGAGGGATACGACCACGAGTACTCAAAACGGTATCAAAGGAAAATCAGGAGAGTTCTCTGGAGTGAGAAATATTTTGGAAAACGTTTGCGACTGGGGTATGCTGTCCGCAGGGCGGCAATCGTGATTCTGGCTGTTCTCGGTGTGGCTGCCGCTACCGAGGTGACAGCAAAGGTGCTCGGATTCAATCCGTGGAGGTATTTGTTGTGGTATGATTCACAAGATAAAATGGAAGGATGGAATTTTATAAATAAAAGTGAAGAAATATCGGATAATAATCTTCCAGAAGCAATCTGTGAAATGCCACAGTATATTCCGGATGGAATGGTAGAAACGATAAAAGAAACAACGAGCACTGGTTTGGATATTGAGTGGGAAAAAACAAAAGATGAAGTTATACAGTATTCCAGTGAATTGTTAGAAGAAGATTTGACTATTTGGTATGATAATGAATATCAAGAAAGTATGCCGATTAATATTTGTGGATATTCAGGAAAGTATTGTATCAAAGATGACAGTTCATGGATAATTTGGACTGATTCCAGTTATAATTATATGATTCGTTGCTATTCCATTCCAAATCAAAAAGATGAACTGCTTAAAATGGCAGAAAGTATGTATCGATAAAAAAATAAGAGTAAAAACAGCGAAAACTCGTCCTTTTGGGCGGGTTTTTGTCGTGCAGAAAAAAATTTTTTGAAAAAATTAAAATTTGCTGCAAGGATTTTCTCATTTCGTTCGTTATCATGTATAGAACGAAGAGATACCATGTGGTAGAAAAAAATAAAAAAAGTTTGTAGCCATCTTGCTGATTTCTGCGTTATATAAGGTGAAGGGTGTA
>CAMVIN010000099.1 GCA_947167565.1 uncultured Clostridia bacterium
GAAATTTGTAAGAAAAGAGTGAGAAGATGAAAGAGAAAATTTTGAACAACATTGCGAAAAACGGAAAATTATCAACAGAAGATTTGGCTGCAATGCTCTCAGCGTCTCAGGAAGAGATTGAGGAAGTAATCCGGGAGATGGAGAAAGAAGGAGTCATCTGTGGATACCCGACATTGATAAACTGGGATAAAACAGACTGTGAGCGGGTGACGGCTCTGATCGAGATTAAGGTGGTGCCGGAGAGAGGTCGCGGCTTTGACAAAGTGGCAGAACGAATTTATCAGTTTGAAGAGGTGGAGAGTCTCTATCTGATGAGTGGAGGCTTTGATTTGACCGTCATTATTGATGGTAAGAGTATGAAGGAAGTGGCGTGGTTTGTGGCGACGAAACTTGCTCCGATGGAATCCATTCAGAGCACGGCGACGCACTTTGTGTTGAAAAAGTATAAAGAACATGGCATCTCGTTTGTAAAGAAAGATAATAATGATGAAAGGCAGTTGATTTTACCGTGAGAAATCCTTTATCAAAGTTAGTATCCGAATTAGAACCATCGGGGATTCGGCGTTTTTTTGACTTGGCGAGTACGATGGAAGATGTGATTTCTCTTGGTGTGGGCGAGCCGGACTTTGATACGCCTTGGCACATTAGGGAAGAAGGAATTTATTCATTGGAGAAGGGGCGTACCTTCTATACGTCAAATGCCGGCCTTCCGGAACTAAAAAAAGAAATCAGTAAGTATTTAAAGAGGCGGTTTGGGCTTCCGTATTCGGAGAAAGAAATTCTTGTAACGGTCGGAGGCAGCGAGGCGATCGATGGGGCTTTTCGTGCGATGCTTGATCCGGGCGATGAAGTGATTATACCGGAACCATGTTTTGTCTCCTATCTCCCCTGCGTGAAGATGGCGGGGGGGGTTCCTGTGAGACTTCCGCTGGAGGAGAAGGACCAGTTTAAATTGACGAAAGAAAAATTGTTATCTGTGGTGACAGATAAAACGAAGATGGTTGTACTCCCGTTTCCGAACAATCCGACAGGAGCGATTATGACAGAGGAAGAGCTTCGGGTGATTGCCGATGTTATTAAGGAGAAAGATTTATTTGTTCTGTCAGATGAAATATATTCAGAACTCAGTTATCAGGGGAATCATGTTTCGATTGCATCTCTGCCGGGCATGGCGGAGCGTACCGTGGTAATTAATGGGTTTTCAAAATCTTATGCCATGACGGGATGGCGTCTCGGTTACGCAGCAGGTCCTGAAGTGATTATAAGACAGATGACGAAGGTGCATCAATATGTCATTATGTGTGCGCCAACCACAAGTCAGTATGCCGCGATTGAAGCAGTTCGAAGAGGCGATGCAGATGTAGAGCGCATGAGGGAAAGCTATGATGAGAGGAGAAGATTTCTCTTAAAAGAGATACGAGATATGGGAATACCGTGTTTTGAACCGCTGGGAGCTTTTTACATATTCCCTAATATCAGTCGTTTTGGCATGACATCGGAGGAATTTGCCACTGCATTGCTCAATCAGCAGAAGGTTGCTGTTGTGCCGGGAACAGCGTTCGGAGAGTGCGGGGAGGGGTTCTTGCGAATTTCATATGCCTATTCGATTGAAAATTTAAAATTGGCATTAGAAAAGATTCAAAAATTTATAGACACTATTTTGTAAATATGGTATGATATACTGTAAGTAGATGTAAAGGGGAGAATAGTATGGCTACATTGAATGCAGAACATATTAATCCATTTCTCATGGCTGCAAAGAAAGTTTTGCAGGATATGTGTTTTATGGAAGTTACTATACAGAAACCCGCTTTGAAAGAGGCTTCTTTTCAGGACAATGACTGGGTGATTATCATCGGTGTGACGGGTGAGATGCGGGGACAAGTATTGATTGCGATGACACAGGATGAGGCGTGTGGGATTGCCTCTAAGATGTGTATGATGGAAGTGACGCAGATTGATGATTTTGCAGCGAGTGCCCTCAGCGAACTCGGCAATATGATTATGGGAAATGCGGCGACGGTATTTTCGTCCAATGGTATCGGAATTGATATTACACCGCCTACGCTGTCTCATGGTAGAGTTAGTTTTACGAGTACATACACAAAGAGTCTCTGTGTGCCGATGACATTCCCGGACGGAGGCGGAATCAATTTATTCCTTGCGCTGAGACAGGAAGATTGATGGAGGTCAGCTTGTGTTAAATATTGTATTGCTAGAACCGGAGATTCCTGCTAATACAGGGAATATAGGCCGTACATGTGTGGCGGCGGGAGCAAGACTTCACTTAATTGAGCCGATGGGGTTTCAGATTAATGAAAAGCAGGTTCGGCGCGCCGGTCTGGATTATTGGGAAAAGTTGGATTATGTCATTTATGACAGTTATTCGGATTTTCTCGACAAGAACAAAGGTGCGAAGATTTATATGGCGACGACTAAGGCGAAGCATGTATACAGTGACGTTTCCTATGAAGATGATTGTTTTATTATGTTTGGCAAAGAGAGTGCCGGAATACCGGAAGACATTCTTGTAAACAGTGAGGAGACAACGATTCGTATTCCGATGTATGGAGAGATTCGTTCACTTAATCTCGGCAATTCAGTGGCGATTGTTTTGTATGAAGCTCTTCGTCAACGAGGATTTGACGGGCTGAATCAGGAAGGGCATCTTCATCATAGTCATTGGAAAGATGGTACAAGATAGAGGATAGTTGTAAGAAGACGGACGCTTTGCGTCCGTTTCGTGTTTTGATGGTTGATGAGACAGGGGGCTTCAAATGATAAGAAAATTAGTTTTATTTACACGGGGAATTGAAACGCTTTGGTATTTCAGTGAACAGATTGGCAAGACGTTTCAGAAACTCGGCTATGATATTTTTTATTTTGATCAGTGCAAAGAATATGACAGTTTTTCTAATTTGCTTGATTTTTGTGAGCCGCGTGTGACGGCAGCGGTGAGTTTTAATTTTGATGGCTGCAGCGGAGAGGACTACATGATTGATTCAGATGGGATAAATTTTTTCGAGGCCAGAGAGATACCCTTTATCAACATCGTAGTGGATCACCCGTTTTATTACCACAAGTTTCTCCCGTTCTTGCCAAAAGATTATACGCAGATATCGATTGACAGAGATCATGAGGCCTACCTGAAGCGATTTTTTCCGTGGATGAAGAGGGGACCCTTTTTGCCCCTGGCAGGTACAACGATATGTAAAAATGATGAATTGCCGGGCTGGGAGGAGCGGCCATATGATGTGGTCTTTACAGGGAATTATACACCGCCTACAGATTTTGTAAATGTGATTACACGCATAGATGATGAGTACACGCAGTTTTATTACGATATTATCAACGATTTTATTCAGCACCCGCACCTTGGAATGCATCAGGGCCTGATTCAGCATTTGAAGGACAATGTTGAGGGAGGGATTGATGAGAATGGATTGAGGGACACGTTGCCGAATATGATATTCATTGACTTATATGTGAGGCATTATTTTCGCGGAGAAGTTGTAAAAACACTGGTAGATGCGGGACTCAAGGTGGCTTGCTTCGGAGCGGGATGGAATCGTCTGGATTGTAAGCATCCGGAGAATATTATAAACGGAGATGTGCAGGATTCTTATGGGTGTCTGCAGCAAATCTGCAAGGGGAAAATATCTTTGAATGTGATGCCTTGGTTTAAAGACGGCGCACACGACCGGGTATTTAATTCAATGTTGAACGGTGCTGTCTGTTTTACGGATTGGAGTAAATATCTGGAGGAGGAACTGGAGAATAACCGGCATGTAATGTTCTATGAACTGGATGAGTTAGAGGAACTTCCCGACCGGATGAGAGCACTCCTTTCTGACAGGGAAAAGTGGGAGAGTATTCAGCGACAGGCGTATAAAAAGGCAAAGGCGGATCATACATGGGAGAATCGGGCGAATCGGATTCACAAAGAAATTCTTTGCAAGATTGTATAATTTATGGTAGAATAAAGGGATAGCATTTTTATGTGTGCACTAGGAGGGAGACCTTATGGCCAGAAAACAGAAAAAGCACAGAAAATTTTGGTTTTGTTTTAAAATAGTATTATTAACATTCCTGATTATCATATTGGGAGGTGGCATTTATCTCTATATGAAATACGGAAAAGATGTCTTTGCTATGCAGGAGGAGGCAAAAATGATGGTAAATGCCTCGACAGAGGAGACTTTTCGAGCTTCGGAGACATCGATTGCCTACAACAAAAAGGGCAAGCAGATTGCCGTTTTAAAAGGGGATAAGGATGCCTATTATCTGGATATCGACTCGATTCCTCAATATGTGAAGGATGCGTTTATTGTGACCGAGGACAAAAAGTTCTACAAGCATAATGGTATTGACGGCAAAGGTATTGTTCGCGCATTTGTGACGCTTCTTCGGAATAATGGAGAGAAAAAGCAGGGAGCTTCTACGATTACCCAGCAGTTGGCAAGGGGTGTTTTTCTTAATACAGATAAGACCTATGAGCGAAAAATTAAAGAGATTTTTATTGCCATGGAATTGGAGAAAAAATACACCAAGGATCAGATTCTGGAATATTATTTGAATACAATTTATTTTGCAAATGGATATTATGGTATTGAGGCAGCGGCGAGAGGATATTTTAGCAAAAGTTCACAGGATCTATCTTTGGGACAGCTCTGTTTTCTCTGTGCGATTCCTAATAATCCTACCACTTATGATCCGGAGAAAAATTATGACAATACGATAGACCGCAAAAACCGTATTTTAGATCAGATGTTATCAGATGGCGTCATTAATCAGGTAGAGTATGATGAGGCCTACAATGAGAAAATTAAGTTAAATATCCAGGAAGTCAAAAAGAGAAATTACATTCAGACCTATATCACGTATTGTGCTACACGTGCGCTGATGAAAGAGAATGGATTTAAGTTTAAGAGCGAATTCAAGTCAGATGCGGAAAAGGAATTGTATGAGAGTGAATATGATGACGAATATGCGACAGCACAACAGATGCTGCTCAATAAGGGGTATCGGATTTACACTTCGATTGATTTGAACAAACAGAAGAAACTGCAGAAGTCGCTGAATTCAGAACTGTCTGGATTTAAAGGGAAAAATACAGATGGCACATATAAGATGCAGGGGTCTGCAGTCTGTATCAATAACAAGACAGGTCGTGTTGTGGCGATTGTTGGAGGACGGAGTCAGGATACAGAAGGGTACTCACTGAACCGGGCATATCAGTCCTTCCGCCAGCCGGGTAGTTCGATTAAACCGCTGATTGTCTATACGCCGACGTTAGAGCGGGGAAGTACTGCCAATACTTATGTGAATGACCATAAATTTTCCGGTGGTCCGTCGAATTCCGGTGGCTCATACTATGGTAATGTCAGCATACGGTTTGCTGTGGAAAAGTCACTCAATACAGTGGCATGGCAGTTGTTTCAGCAGTTAACTCCGGAAGTTGGTTTGGAGTATTTGCTTCAGATGAATTTCAGCCATATTGTAAAATCAGATTATTATTTGCCGGCTTCTCTTGGCGGATTGACGTATGGTGTGAGTTCTTTGGAAATGGCTTCGGCATACGCAACATTAGAAAATAATGGTAAATACCGTGAACCGACTTGCATTATAAAGATTCTTGATGCGGATGGCAATGTTGTTGTCGGGGATGATGTAAAAGAGTCTTTTGTGTACAATGCAGATGCTGCCAATCAGATGGTAGATATCATGAAAGGGGTAATCACGCGGGGAACTGCGGTCGGACTGGGACTTGACAATGGTATGCCGAGTGCCGGAAAGACGGGAACGACCAATGATAAAAAGGATGGATGGTTCTGCGGATTTACGCCATATTATACAACCGCTGTCTGGGTGGGATTTGATACACCAAAGACGGTGGATGACCTGTATGGTTCCACTTATCCGGGACGAATTTGGCACAATTATATGAATCAGATTCACAGTAGTTTGAAAGTAAAAGACTTTACCTATGAGGGAAAGAAATCGTCTTCGAGCAGTTCTTCATCCTCCGGTTCGTCCGGGTACTCTTCGTCATCCGATGATTCTAATGATGAGTCAGACAACAGTGGCGGGGGCGGCAGTGTCGATGAAGATCCGGATGATAATGACTCATCTGTTGATGAGGATCCGGATGATGATAATGCTGTTGATGCAACAAAAAAGCCGTCAGCTACCAAAGTGCCGGCGACAGAGGCGCCTAAGGAGACAGAAGTACCGGCAACAGAAGAACCACAAAAAGAGCCGGCGACAGCGGCGCCGGCAGAACCTGATGATGGGGCTGATGATTCAGGGGAAGAGGAAGAATAGATTATATTCTTTTCAGAATCTCCAAAAGATACAGCCAGGTGCGCTGTACGCTGGCAACGTCCATGGACTCTTTTGGGGTATGGATATCTTTCATATCCGGACCAAAAGAAATGCAATCCAGTCCCGGCATTTTTCCGGCGAACAGACCACATTCTACGCCGGCGTGAACCGCTTGAATCACAGGTTTTTTGCCGTATTGCTTTTCGAAAATCTCAATCATGAGATTTCTCAGGGGAGATTCTTTTCGGTATTCCCATGCGGGATAATCCCCTGATTTTGTAATGAAACCTCCGAGGTGCTCGGTAAGACAGCTTAGTTTGTCTACGAGTGCCTCTTTTTCTGTACTCATGCTGCTGCGAACAGAGTAGGTGAGCGAAACCTCGTTTTGTCCGGTCGCCATAATGCCAAGATTTAAGGATGTTTGGACAAGTCCCTCGATGTCGCAACTCATTTTTTGGATTCCGTTTGGAAGATTCATGAGGGCAGTAATAATATTCAGCGAGGATTCTTTATTCATAGCAGAAACTACCTCGCCTGTTTTGTCGCAGGATAGTGTAAGTGTTATGTTGGAATCAACTGACTGATACTCTGTGTGATAAATATCCTGAATTCTGTGTACGGCATCCTGAAGTTTGGCAATGTCTGTGTCCTGCGCTAAAAGAAAAGTACAGGAAGCTTCCCTTGGAATGGCGTTGTCCTTGAGACCACCGGTAACCTGAATCATTTGGAAAGAATAATTCTTTTTTAACTCATACAGGGTTCGTCCGAGAAGAGTGCAGGCATTTGCGCGTCCCTTGTCAATTTCGATCCCCGAATGTCCGCCCTGCAATCCGTCAATTTTTAGACTTGCCACGTTGCCGGTGCACTCGCTGACGGTAATTGGAAGATGAACGGTCACCGTTGCACCGCCTGCGCAGCTGGCAAGAAGGTAACCCTCTTCTTCAGAATCAATATTTAACATGGTGCGTGCGCGCAGAGGAGTGCAGTCCAGAGCAGCGGCACCGAGCATACCAATTTCTTCATCGGCAGTGAAAACGGCTTCCAACGGTGGGTGAGTAATTTCATTGGATGCGAGAAGTGCGAGCATATAGGCAACGGCAATCCCATCGTCGCCACCGAGGGTGGTTCCTTTGGCTGTAATAATACCGTCGTTCAACTCAAGAGAGAGCCCGCTTTTTTCAAAATCAATATCATACCCGTCTTCTTTTTCACATACCATGTCCATATGCCCCTGCAGCATGACCGGTGGGCGTGATTCGTGCCCATCCGTTCCGTCTTTAAAAATAATGACGTTATCTGAGGCGTCCTGAAGAAAACGCAGATTGTGATTTTGGGCAAATTTTACTAAATAGTTGCTGATTTTTGTTGTATTAGACGAACCGTGAGGAATTTCACAGATTTCTTCGAAATAATGAAAGACCTCACGGGGTTCTGTATTGGAAAGAATTCCCATAATATAATACCTCTTTTGTGTTGCGGTTCTATCGACCGCAACATTGTTTGAATTTTTTGCCGGAGCCACAAGGACATGGATCATTTCTTCCGACTTTTCGTAATTCATTGTGAATGGTACCGGAATTCTTTTGCTCCTTATATAATTCTTTGCGGCGCTCCTCGGTGAGAATGTCGTCCCACTGTGGAAGGTTGTATAACCACTCGGCTTTGCAGTCTACCATGTTGTAGTACAATTTTTCCGGGTCAATATCAATTTTCACAACGGTATCTTTCTCCATTGTATCAATTGGATTTTCTTCTTTAAGGCTGTCATTAATACCGTCCAAAAAACCGACCATCATAGAGAGCGGTACATCGTATTTGGTGGCAAGTTCTTCCACTGTTCCCTCGACAACCTGTGATGGGTCAGCTAATAATTGTTCATAAATTCCTTTTTCCAGCGTAAAATAGTTCTGCCAGAATTTTTCGCCTTCTTTTGACGTCTGCATTTCTTCACTGTAAGCGTAGTCACGCCAGTCTTGTAATAAAGCCATGATTTTCCTCCATCATAAATAAAGTCTTTTCTTTGTTTTTGGGTGTATAAATAAGTGCCTATAAAAATATATCATACTTGAGAAAAAATTGCAAAAGATTTGAATACTTTTATTGAAATATGGTCAGAATAGTAGTAGTGGCAGGGAGATTAGATTCCCCCTCTGAAATCCCTGTCGTATTCACCTGAAAATGGTTGAATACTTATCCTCCCCTTTAACGACTTCCCTCCCGCGGCATTAGCCGAAGGAGGGATTTGTCGGTTTCCGGTCTATTCACACCAGTTCTTAACTTCCCGGCGCAGCCAGTCTGCCAGTTCGGGAACTCCCTCACCGGTCTTTGCGCAGATAGGGAAAATCTCGATGCCCGGATGTCTCATGTGAATGTTTTCTTTTACTTTGTCCATGTCAAAATCGAAATACGGGAGTACATCAATTTTATTGATGATGACAACATCTGCCACCTGAAACATCAATGGATATTTGAGTGGTTTGTCATCTCCCTCGGGAACTGAGAGAATCATGGCGTTTTTGACAGAGCCGGTGTCAAATTCTGCAGGGCAGACGAGATTTCCGACATTTTCCAGAACAACGAGGTCGAGGTCCTCTGTGCCGATGGCATCAAGCCCCTGGTTCGTCATGCCCGCATCAAGATGGCACATGCCGCCGGTATGAAGTTGAATGGAGCGAACACCGGTTCCGGCTATTGTGAGAGCGTCAACATCGGAATCGATGTCTGCTTCCATGATACCAATGTTTAGGTCATTTTTTAATTCGTTAATAACACTGACAAGGGTAGTTGTCTTTCCGGAACCCGGTGCGCTCATCAAATTAAGAAGAAAGGTCTTTTCTTCTTTTAGACGTTTTCTGGTGTTTTCTGCAGCTGTGTCATTTTCCTGCAGCACATTTTCTTTTAAATCAATGATTTCTACTTTACTCATGATTTTCTCCCTTCAAAATATGATTTAATCATCTGTCAGGAGTTTGACCTGACGAAGTACAGCACCACGTCCCCCGGTAATGTGGCAGATTCCGCTATGGCAGTCCGGGCAGAGATAGTCGTGTTCTTTGCTCGGATGATAGGTAAGGCCGCAGGTATCACATTTTGCAGTAATGGGAACATGATGAATTTCAAGAGTGGAATTTTCGAGAAGAGTTCCTTTGGCGGCGGTTGTGTAATATCGTCGAAGGTAATCGTCCTCAATCCCTGTCATCTCCCCGATATCCAGAACAAGTCCGGTGACGCGGCTGGCATGGCGCTCGTTGGCCACGGTCAAAGCCTGGTTGACAAAGCGGACAACATAACTCATTTCATGCATAAAATTCCTCCCTCTAAAAATGTATAGAACATATCTTTTAGGTATTTTACTATTTATCAGTTAAATTGTAAAGAAAAGACTTGCTTTTTTGCCGAGAAAATTATACTATTAAGAGTGGGGAAATGAGAATATTTCCTCAACTACTTAAAGCAACATTAACGAATGGAGGAAGTGAAAATGCCTGTAGTACCTTTTCTCATATGCTTTCCATTAGCAGTGGCTCTTTTGATGGCTGTCACACAGTCACACAAGGTCAGAAACGGAATTGCATATGTGAGCGCAGTCATCATCATGCTGGCCGTAGGTGTCCTGGTGGCACAATGGCTGAACGGAGGACGTGAGACGATTCAGTTGTATTATCATACTGAGACCGTGGATCACGTTATTCTTGCCGTGGAACTTTGCCTGATGGTGCTTGTTACGTTTCTTTGTTTCAAATACCGCAAATATTGGATTAGTCTGCTCTCGATTCTGCCGACGCTCCTGATTGTTTCTCTGGAACTTCAGGGTCCGAAGCTGGATGAGGCAACGCCGATTGCTCATGTCAGCATCGATCATCTGGCAATATTGATGTGCCTGATTATCGGCGTCATCGGAGGCTTGATTGTGATTTATGCCGGAGGCTATATGCAGGGCTATCACAATCATCACAAGGAAGTAAAAGACAGGAGAAACTATTTCTTTACCCTGTTGTTCGTTTTCTTGGGAGCCATGTTTGGTTTTGTACTCTCCGAGAGCCTTTTGTGGATTGATTTGTTCTGGGAGATGACAAGTATTTGTTCCTTCCTGCTGATTGGATATACAAGAACAGAAGAGGCAATCAACAATTCGTTCCGCGCACTGTGGATGAACTTGCTCGGCGGGGCTGCTCTTGCAATTGGTATTGCTTACTTTGCGCTGATTAAAGAGACAGCTTCTCTTTCCAAACTCGTTGAGATTGGTGTGGCGGGAGATAAATATGCTCTGATTCCGGTTGCCCTGATTGCGTTTGCTGCTTTGACAAAATCTGCGCAGTTACCATTCTCGACATGGCTGATTGGAGCCATGGTGGCACCAACACCGTCCTCGGCACTGTTACATAGTGCGACGATGGGAAAAGCGG
>CAMVIN010000100.1 GCA_947167565.1 uncultured Clostridia bacterium
TCTCAAAACTCTGCATGAGTGCCGCACAAAATGCCGGGTGGTACTGTCGATACAATTGTTCCTCGTCCATTCAATTCCCCCTTTTCACAGGGAAATCCAACGACAAAAACACTGTCTCATCCCTCTGAAATCCCCTGCTCTTATTTTGCATAATTGTTGACAATAAAAGCATTTGAAATTTCAGAATTCTCACTTAACTATAATAGATTCACTCGACTTTTGATATACATTTTCACTCTTTGAAATGTCTTATGCTTTGAGAACATTGTACCATTGAGAAAATGATAATGCAAGAGATTCTTTGGTTTTTAATCAGGCACATTCAGCAAACTGACCTCTTCATCATTTCGGTTTATACACCTTTCCCTTTTTTTGCTGATAATCCTTAATAAAGTTTGCATTTTTCTGCTCAAGTTTCGATAACTTTCCTGTAAAAGAATAATCCGGTTCATACCATGACAGCGAATCAAAATAATCATTTAATTCTTCTGAATCAAATACATATCCATGTCTTGCATATATTTCATTTCTTGCATAAGTAAGCTCTTTTGCAGAAAGCCCTTGCAAATCATCACTACTCAATTTTTCTGTGTCACTATCATATAAAATATATTCATCCTCCTCATCATAATACTCATCATCATCGTCATAATATTCCTCATCGTCGTCTTCCTCATCATAATAATCAAACTCCTCATCCTCTTCAGGCTCTTCTGTTGGCTTAGCAGTCGGTTTAGCGGTTGGCTTAGCGGTTGGTTCTGTCGTTGGCAACGCTGTAATTTCTTCGCTTATATTTGCGACAGACTCTTCTGAATTTCTCAGTTTAATTGTATCTGTCACAAACAGCGCACTGAAAATAGCGGCAACAAGAAATACTGTAGAACCAATGATAATTCCAATAATTATCCCAGGTGATTTTCGAGAACTTGTCTTAGCGTTCTCTGAAATAGTAAATTCGTGTTCTTCCATTATAGGTCCTTCCCCAAATGGCTCTTTCACAAATTCATTTGTTTTCATCTCCTTATTCATTGCTTCTTGGACAGGCTCAATAATTGTTTCAACCTTACAACCACATTCTTCGCAAAAAAGCGCATCATCTTCCAACTGCGCCCCACACTCTTCGCAAAATTTCATTGCCATTCCTCCATTCTACATTCAAACACATATAATCATCATTTACTCTACTTTCGTTCCGCATTTTGCACAGAATTTTTTCCCTAACGTTATTTTATTACCGCAATTTTTGCAATTTAAAACAGTATTGTCACTTAAAGACAATTTAGGCTTTGTGTCAGAACTATTTTTCTCCAAAACATCAAATTTATTGTTCTTCAAAATATCCTTCCCCGGTATATGTCCCATTGCCCCTTTCAGTACACCACCTGCCTTTTCCATCGTTCCATTGACATCCAAATTAGTGACGGTATTGCCAATTCCAGAAAATCTGTCAACTGCACTTTTCTGAAATTTATTAACCATATCATTACCAACAATAGTTTCTATCTCATAATCGTTTACATCCTTAATTTCAGCAGTTTTCAAAAAATGTATTATTTTACTAAGTAATTTTGCATAAACTTCTACTCTTTTTCCATGTACATCAGAAACCGTTATTGTTTTGCCACTAATTTGTATTCCCAGCAAATTAGTAACAATACGATTTACTATTACAAATGAATCAATCTGGCTTAGCGGATACACTTCCAACCTATGTTTCTTATATATAACAAACTTATCCTGTGTAATAATATAACCCGAACGCCCCTCCGCGATTCCGGCAAGAAGCGGAATATCCATGGTTGAAATATTATCACACGGCATCGACATTAAACTGTCTGCCATATATCCTATTCTATTCTCATCTGTCACGCCAAAACTATTATGCGCAAGTCCTGTTTTTTCAACAAATTGTTTGATAATACTTTTTTTTCCTTTTACCTTCTCTTTGCATACCGACACGATAAGTTTTTCAATCTTCACACAATACTTTCTAGTATAGCGGAAAGGATATCCTGAATCCACAATCTTTTGTTTAAGCGATTTCAACTCATCAAGAGAGAACGTGTCTATATTTTTTATTATTTCATCCAAATGTTCTACAGCCAGTTGTCTTGCCCGCTCCTCTAATTTCATCTCTGCATCCTTAGAGCAGTCCCATGCATACGTCAGTAAATCTTGTCTTTTGAATTCAATTTCCTCTTTTGACATTCCGCCGACATCTTCACACATTGCCAAAGTTTCCCGTCGAAGATTATCCCTTTCTTCATCTGAAAATTCTTCTACACCAATTAATGCCTCCTTCTGTTCTCTTACAAAAGCAAAAAAACTACCGTATACGCTAACATCCTCACTATTTGATTGATACACAACATATTCCTGAACATCATTAGATGATTCTTGGGCAAACTTTATTTTTACCTCTCCTGAATTTTTATTATCATCTTTTTTCACTTCAACATCTTGCAACTCAGACATAGAAGCTTTCACCCTTTGAGCGAATAGCCCTGATTTTGGCAGGTTATACCAATATTCATTTGTTAAAAATATAATCTTTGTCCCTCTGCTAAGATTAAAATTTCCTAACTTTTTTTCTGATGAGTCTTTAATCAAAAACAGCGGCACTTCTATCGGGTCTGGCTTGTCTTTGGACTTTTCCAATACACCTGAATACACTTTTTCAAATTCCTCACTTCCGTCATTGAAGATAATTTGTTTATTACTTGATTCATCAAATATTTGATGCTCTATGCAAAAATCGGATAGTATCCGTATTGCTTCCTGTTGCTCCTCTGTCATTACTCCTGGAACGTTTCGTCTTTCTTTCTTCCTCTCTCTCCGAAACTCTTCCATATCCAGAGCAGCCAGTAATGCATCATTTTCCTCTCTGATTTTAAAAATAAGTTCCGACAAACAATCTGAAACAAGATAGAAATCCTCACTCTTTCTCAAATCAATATGGCAAACCTCGCCAGAACTTTTTCGTGCAATTTCAATATAGCAACCATTTCCGTCAGAAACTCCTCTATATTCTAAAATATCATCAACAGGAATACGTTCAATCTGCTTTCCTTTTATATAAAGAGATTGATTGGTCAGCACAAATCCACTTGAGCCCACACGTCTTTTAGATGAATTGTAAAATAAAATAATTGTTTCATATTCTCCTGAAGAAAGATATATTTCCCTTGCATGATCCATCCACTTAGAGATTCGCTCAGAATAATCAGTTTCTTCAATATAAGCAATTCGTTTTGCCGTTTTATTAGAAAAACCCGAATCCTGATATAAGCCCCTTATAAACATCATGCAATCCTGTGCTTTATTGTCCTCAGGAAGTCCCATTTTTCTTTTCAGATAATTCAACGCCATATTAGCTATTTTGACTGCCACAACACTGCGATTTCCCACCGCCAAATTATCAGCAAGTGCAAACATCGGCACCTTTAAATTCTCATCTCTATTTATGGATAAAATCATAATCTTTCTTTCAGACAAAAAATCAACTTCAATCTTCTCAATTTCTGAAAGTTCAAATGAATTCGTCCAAAATCCACTCTCATCATCTCTTATACAATAGACATGTTTTGAAGTAAATAATGTTGCTGAATTTCCCGCCTTAAAAAGGAATAAAACTGGCTCATTCTCAGCAATTTCAGATTTGTTACGAAAATATTCCACGATATCTGTGAACGCCTGATCATAATGCTCAAGAAGAACAAACTGAGAAAACAGATTTCTACTATAATCTCCCAGTCTTGTCAACATATATTGTGTAAATTCTACAGCAAAGTCCTCCATAAATATATCTGATTCATATGAATATTTTCCACTTGATATTAGTTCAAATTCCACTTTTTTAAGACGATGTATAAAATAATCCAACAGTGATGACATAGATATTAAATCATCACAAGTCTCATCCATGAGCAAATATTTTTCCCCTTGACAATCTACATATATTTTTTTATCATGAACATAACAATTATTACCTTTTAATATTTCAAAATCCAAAGAAAGACCATTTTCCGTGAACAAAACAGAATCGGCAGTATAAACAACATAGTTATCACCTGCCCTTGTCCAGAACAAAGGTATTATTTTGCTACTATCTCCATTAAACAGCCGCCATCTGACCAAAATATTATTCATTGCCAAAATATGTGCTGTATCTGTTGGATCAAAAATATAAATATTTCTTTCAATTCGCCATATTGATTTCTGAAGAGCTTTAAAAATCTCCCACACTTTGTTACGTTCATCGTTTGCACTTTCCCATTCTTCCTTAGGCAAACGCAAATGATTTGATAATACTTCTGTTGAAAAACTATGAAAGAAATCCAGTACTTCATTGAAAAAACTTTGAAGTTTTAATTTATTGATTTTTTCTGAGCAATAAAAAAGTCTGATAACATCATTAATAACAATTTTATGTTCCTCTACCCTAATACTAAATATTTTACCATATGATATTTTTCTACCACGGCCATAATATACTCCATCTCTTGCGACAAATAACACAGTTGAAAAAGTTTCCGTATTGTCTGTAACCGCAAACCACACACCTTTGGGCAATTCTTCCGGTCCTAAAATGTTTGGATGTTCTTCTTCTGAATATATCCGATTAAATATCCCGAGAATCCCAATACGCATTGTTTTCATATTTTCAGTCATATCAATCATAATATCTTTTTTTATCGATTTATCTTCTATGTACAATCCGGTATCCTGATCGTATAACTTTTCATATTTCCAATCAAAATATTTCACCTTATTTTCTAACAGCATTCGCCGTTTCCATACATCCCGTATTCCATAGTAATCAGCTTTTCTTTCTATTTTTTCCATCATGTCATCAAAAGAAACTATGTTATTATAATTAAAAGTTTCGGCGTATTGACGCAACAGATTATTCTTTATTTCATCCATTTCAATATGATAGAATTCCCCAATAGCATGAAGTTCACCTTTTTCATCTCCATAATTGCAAATAATATCAGCATAATATTCTTCTTTATATGGATTTAAAGAAAGCATTTGTACAACCATTTTTTCTTCTGTTTTTTTATCAGGAAGAAGTAACTTAAGATTATTATGAATAGCCAGAGCCCGTCTCTCATCTGCCGGATCGCATTTAAAAATATGTCTGCCCGTCCTCTCCTCGACAACATCAATATAGGCATAGTGAATATTCAGCGCACTTTTCCAAATTGCGTCCATAAAATCTTTCATTGTATTCGGATTATCGAACACACTATATTCCTCAACTTTTGCTCCTACAGAAGACAGAAAATTTCCAATCGCATTTACTGATGTATGCGCAACCCACGAAGCAGCATCATACAATGCAGACACTGCCAGACCATTGATGAAACCCGCCAAACCAAACCCAACCACTCCTAAATGAGTCCGGTTTTCTTTTCTCATCCTTCTATACATTTTCTTATTTTCCATCTCCTGTTCAATGGAGTTAAATATATTAATATAATTATCACAAATTGGGATTATATCAAGATATTTCTGACAATAATTACGCTCAAACAATTCTCTGTCAATATCATATATTTCTTCTGACAACATCAACCTGATACTTTCAACCATCGGCAAAGTCAAACTCTGCCACGCCTGATGTTTGCAGTTGAGTGCCAAATCTTTTAACGAATGATTTTCTGTAACATACTGTAAACAGAAAGATTCTTGTGCTCTATCAGCATATAAACGGAATGCGTATCTCAAATCATTATACGCCTCAAGTTCATCCGAAATTTCAATAATATGTTCACCTAATCTATACTTTTTTGCCACACTACTTTCCTCCCTCATATCTTCACAAATTTAACTATTCTTATTTTAACATGACAAACTGTTTTTTTGTTATGCTGACAGCATAATTCCGCCATTTTTCTCACAAAAAAAGCAGCGAGTTTCCTCACTGCCTTTCTCAGTCCATTAAATCATATTTTACCACAACATCGCAATCTTAATCTGTTTCTTTAGTTTCTTACTTCCCCAGCACCTCCATACCCTGTCCCTCCAGCAATTCATTGACCCGGTGCAGATTAAATTTATTGTGCAGGGCGAACATAATATACGCATCTCTCTTCACGCGAGGATATAAATTATTGGCGCCTCCGTAATACAGAAGATGTCCGGTCTCCTGAACACTGAGTCCAAATCCAAACGCAAGCTGCAACAGAATATCCCGGTCCGGCCGCTCTTTTTTCCCCTGAAAAATTTGGTACGCATAAGTTGTATCCACGTTTGCGTTTTGGATAATATGAGATTTTTTTGTCCCATACTGTTCCAACAATTCGTTCAGGTACTCGGCCAGAGAGATATCCTTTAATTCCTCCTCATTTTCCTGAACCCATTTTTCCAGATAGTCTTCCACGTCACGCCGTCTGTTCTTTTGTATCTCACGTCCCAGCCCCAAGGTTGTCTTTTTACCTGCCACATAAATCCCCCCATTTTACTTCACAGTTATCGTGAAACTGATACCGACATCACCAAATTCCAGCATATATGTATAGGAGCCCGGTTTCAGTTTCTTCAATGCCTCTTTTTTAATGATAACACCATCCTCCGTCACCTCATACTGCTTTTTGGAAAATTGATCTTCTACATTTTCTTTCGAATAAATGGACTCCAACTTATCTTTTCCATCATTCCATGTAACATGAATCACAATATCTTCCGGTTCCGATAAGTTTACAAGAAAATCTCTCGGCTCTATTTCCGGCGGAATATACGCCCGGTTTCTCACACATATCGTAAAAGGCAATTTCTCGAGATTGAGGACGCCTTCAAGTTCCTCAAAATATGCCTCAAAGTTCAGATAGGAGCCATCCTCTTCCGCCTCAAATATGTCTTTTTTTACAATAAGAAATCCCGGTTCTGTCTCAGTATCATACAGCGATTCATCAATTTGTTCGCCCGTATCCGAATTAACAATTTTAATCAGTTTCCTTCCAAATCCGTTTTTTATTACCCATTTCATATCTCGAGGTTCTGTTTTTAAATACTCCTCATAGCCTGGCATAAAACTCACACAACTGTCCTCTGTTGCATCCTTGCAATGAGCCACAACCTTTAATTTAAAGCTGAGCACTACAGAATCACAATCCAGTGATACATCATAAGTCTCATTTTCGTTTAAGGTGTCAAGATAAGCATTGTCAATAGTCAGAACTCCATAAGAATCCTGATTCCAATATTCCTGACTGATTTCGGTCGTATTAAACCGCCCCTCTCTCTGAATTTTAACTCTTTTTACCAAATCCTTTCCGATAACCATAGGCAGAAAAATACGAATCGGTGTCTTTTCTTTTTCCTCCAAGGCATAATACAGGATAGCTGTATTCCTCTCCCCGGTCTCCGGGTCCGTATAATCCAAAACACGATCCTCCACCTCGCCATTATATGGCGTTGCAGTTGGTTCTGCCACTACGGCTGTCCCCGACACACTGTTTATTCTGTTTACACTGAGCCGGTATATCCCTGCTCCCGCCAAGGAAATCAATGCGGCCCCCACAACCACGGCGCACACACGTCTCAGCGCACGTCTGCTTCCCGCTGACTTATAGTTTTCCAGTGCCTTTTTCACTTCATCAATGGAAGAAAATCTTTTGTCCGGGTCAAACGCCATACAAGAATCTATGATTCTTTTTAATTCCGGATGCAGAGAAGTCTCTTCTGTGTCAAAAAGTTCTTTTGCCACCACACCAAATGAATAAATATCACTTCTCACATCCGTCTGCTTAAATCCGTATTGCTCCGGCGGCGCATAGTCCTGTGTGCCGAGCGTTCTAGTATCTTTTTCCCCGGATTCTTTGTAAATTCGGGAGGCGTCAAAATCCACAAGAAAAACATGCCCATCATCACCCACAAGGATATTGGACGGTTTGACATCGCGGTGAATAATCGGTGGTTCTTCCCCATGCAGGGCTGAGAGCGCATCGCACACCTCAATCAAACAGTGTACTACCTCTCCCGTGACATCCCCCTTGATTTCATCTTTTACATAAGAATCAATTTCTTTTCCACTTGCGTACTCCTCGAGAATCGTCAGCGTATCCCCCTGCTCCTCCAACTCATATATTTGGGGGATGTGAGCATTTTTAATCTTCTTTACTCTCTCATATAATTCCCTGTCCGCATTTTTTATTTTCTTAATAATAATCGGCTGCTCATGCCCCTGGGCACTTCCCAGATAGACCTCGCTCTTTTCCGTTTTTGATATTGTTGAAATAATTTCAAACTCCATGTCTTTTCTCCTGTTTTCTTTTTTTATTTATCTTTCTCGGTTTAATCAGACAATGCTTTTCAAAACCAATTAAATCTCTTCGCCCCGCTTTTATAAGGGCCTCTTTTACCAAATCATAATTGTCCGGATTCCGGTACTGGATTAAGGCGCGCTGCATGGCCTTCTCATGAGGATTTTTCGGCACATACACCGGTTTCATTGTTCTCGGATCAACGCCGGTATAATACATGACTGTCGAGATTGTGGATGGTGTCGGATAAAAATCCTGCACTTGCTCGGGCATATACCCGATGTCCCTTATATGCTCTGCCAGTTCCACTGCTGCCACAAGATCCGAACCCGGATGTGAGGACATAAGATAAGGAACAAGAAACTGGTTTTTCCCGAGTTTCTTATTGATTCGGGCGTATTTTCCGGCAAATTTTTTGTAGACAGAATTCGATGGTTTCCCCATCTTTGAGAGCACCCTGTCTGACACATGCTCCGGTGCCACTTTCAACTGACCGCTGACATGATGCTCACAGAGTTCCCGAAAAAAAGTATCATCTTTATCATATAGCATATAATCAAATCGGATTCCCGACCGGATAAATACCTTTTTTACTCCCGGCAGTTTTCGGAGCTTCCGAAGCAGCGCAAGATATCGGCTGTGATCGACAATTAAATTCTTACAGGGTTCCGGAAACAAACACTGCTTATTCGGACAGACGCCAAATTTTTCTTGCTTTTTACATGCTTTGTGGTAAAAATTCGCCGTCGGTCCTCCCACATCATGAATGTATCCCTTGAAACCTTTTTGTCCGGTAATCAACTTTGCCTCCTCAAGCAGCGACTCATGACTCCTCGTCTGAATCATGCGCCCCTGATGAAACGTGATGGCACAAAAACTACATCCACCATAGCATCCCCGATTACTAATCAGACTGAATTTCACTTCTTCAATGGCAGGTATCCCGCCCTGCTTCTCATAAGACGGATGATAGGTCCGCATATAAGGAAGCGCATAAACATCATCCATCTCCTGAACCGTCAAAGGCTTTGACGGCGGATTCTGCACCACATACTGCTTGTTGGCGTACGGCTCCACCAGACGTTTTCCGGAAAAAGCATCTGTGTTGCAATACTGCACATAAAAGCTCTCAGCATATTTTAATTTATCCTCTTTCAGGCTCTCAAAATCCGGCAGTTCAATATAATCATAGACGGACTCAAGATTATTGGTGCGGTAGACCGTTCCGTCCACATATGTAATATCAGAAACCGGTATGCCCGCTGCCAGCGCCTCTGCCAGTTCGACAATTGAGTGCTCCCCCATCCCATACATCAGAATATCCGCACCCGAATCCATAAGAATCGAGCGCTTTAATTTATTGGACCAGTAATCATAGTGGGCGAGCCGCCTCAGACTCGCCTCAATTCCACCAATAAGAATCGGCGTCTTTTTGTAGGTGTGGCGAATCAAGTTACAATACACGACGGTTGCATAATCCGGTCTTTTCCCGATTACACCGCCCGGTGTGTAACTGTCCCGTCCCCGCCTCTTTTTGGATACCGTGTAGTGATTGACCATGGAATCCATGTTCCCTGCCGATACAAGGAAAGCAAGTTTCGGCTCACCCAGTTTGGCAATACTACTGTCGTCTTTCCAATCCGGCTGCGCAATGATTCCAACCGTATAGCCATAGGATTCTAAGATTCTGCTAATAATAGCAGGCGCAAAAGACGGGTGATCCACATAGGCATCTCCCGTCACAAAGACAAAGTCTAACTGCTCAATATTGCGCTCCCGCATTTCTTTTCTGCTGATTGGTAAGAATCCATTCACTCCGAATCCTCTCCTTTAGTATCTGTAGTATCCTCAACTCCGGCTTCGTTTTTAACCTCCGGCTCATTCTCTTCTTCTTTTGGAACAACATCATGGTATACAACACAATCACGACCGTTTTCTTTTCCTTCATACAATGCCTGGTCTGCTTCTTTAACCAGTTCATCCGATGACAATTCACCGAAGCCCTGTACAAATCCAAGAGTAATTGTAACATTCAGATTCTTTTCCTGATAGGAAATCAATTTGTGCTTAATCCGATAAGCGATGTGTTCCACGCGATTTTTCGCTTCTTCAAACGTCTTGGCATAAAACAGCAGTAAAAATTCTTCGCCGCCCCAGCGGATGGCGTATCCTTTATTCTCCATACCCTCTTTCAATATCGCAGAAACCTCTTTTAACACAAGGTCTCCGCAGTCATGCCCGTATTGATCATTGAATTTTTTAAAAAAGTCAATATCAGCAATCGCAATATAGAATGTGTCCCCTGTCTTTTTATTTTCCACAATCATCTGATTGAGCCACTTTTCACCGTAATGACGGTTATACAGCTTAGTA
>CAMVIN010000101.1 GCA_947167565.1 uncultured Clostridia bacterium
ACTCCGGATTGTACTTTACATCCGGCGCCCATACGGCATATCCATTTTGACAATCGGTATCGTGATCACCTGCCCACTTGAATGGCTCTGCCAGATTCGACGTCAAATTTCCAAATATTTTATTTCCCTGTACCGTATATCCGTTATCATATGCCGTCCAGTTAGATAAGTCTGTCGATTTTGCTGCTGTGATATGTGAGCCAAAAATATAGTACGATCCCTTGTCCTTTACAATAGAAGGATCATGAACCGAAACTCTTCTCAATGCCCCTGTCACCGCTGCCTTTGCTTCCTTTCCCGCACCCCCAATAACTGACATTGATGAGATTCCTAAAACTGCTGCCATTGCAGCCGCCAGTATTCGGCTTCCTAATTTCTTTCTCCGCATCTGTGTGCTCCTTTCACTAAAATTTTATAATCTAATTAGTTACCTAATTAGATTATAAACGCAACCTCTTATTTTGTCAACATCATTTGATTTTTTTGATATACTTTTGCTTGCGCTGTCCAATTTCCACTCTCAATCATCTGCCATAACACGTTCAAACACTCTGCACTAATTCCCTCAATATCCAACGGAATACAGTTCATTTCAGACGCAACAAGCTTTGTCCATGCATGATTGCCGTATAATACAACTTCCACCTCATCCGGCACTTTGATTCCCTTTTCTTTCAAGACCATCAAGACTCTCAATCCCAGATCATCCATATTCGCAAAAACCACTTGTGGAATCCGGTTATTCACACTCATATCATCGACACATGCTTCAATCTCTTTTCCTGATAATCCACAAACAATATTATACCGTTCCGGTAATTCAATCCCATAGTGCTCACATCCGGCCTCAAAGCCCATTTTTCTTAAAAGTATTGGTTTGCTTTTATAATCCGGCGTAAACATAGCGGCCTTCTCAAAAGACTTTTCATAAAATATCTTTGCTACTTGATACCCCGCTTCATAGTCATCTATATATACTGTGGGATATTTATTATTCAAGCGATTGAAAAGAACCACAGGTATTTCAAAATTTTGCAAGAGTAATTCATCTAAATCTGTTTCTGAAACCGAAAAAACAATTGCACCTGTGCAGAATTTGTCAGAAAAATACCGATACTTTTCTGATAACTTATTGTATTCAAATGGACAGACCAGAATTTCTAAATTTAATCCACATTCTTTCATACACTGATTCAAGCCCGACATAATCCGGTCATATGGCGATATAATACCTTCCGATAAAATAGGAATAAAAACAACAATTACCGGTAAATTATTTACTCCTACTGTCTGCCTCTTCTTTCTCACTTTTTCTAATGGATATCCCATTTCTTTTGCCGTATCCAATATCAATTTCTGTGTCTCTTCAGAAATTCTCATCTCGTCTCCCCTTCCATTCAATGTCAGTGAGACGGAGCCCGCAGATATATTCAATCGTTCTGCGATTTGTTTCATATTAACTCTTTTTTCTTTTTCCATATCTTCACCTGCCAAAATATATTTAGGGCGCAGCAAGTGCGCCCTGATACATGACTACTCTTTTTATTTGAAATATGCCCGTAATCCATTGTAAAGATATATCGGCAAATACACAAAACTGTGTTCTGCATTCGGTTCGACCTTAAAACTGATATTTCCTGTTCCAGCACCCTGCTCTGTAAAGACAAAGGAAGGAGACTTTGTTTTCATGGCATCAATCTGCGCCTTCATGGCACTATATGCAATATCTTTGGAACCGGTCACTGCATAGATAAAAAAGTCATCTTGCCTATATTCTTTTTCCTTACAATAAGCTTCCAACTGCTCTGCTGCTTTATTTGCATTAGAACTTCCATTTACCCAGCAATCTCCACTCATCGGCATAATGAAATGAAAGTAATCTGATGAGTTCAGGAATGTATACCACGCCGATAGGGAACCCATAGAAAAACCCGCATATCCGCGGTGATCTCTGGATTCTTTTAATCCCGACAAATCTGTCGTCTTGGCATAAGTACTGTATTTCCCTTCCACAGCAGGAATCAAATCATTGACAAGTTCTTTTTTAGTAAAATTCTGAATTTTGGATATCGCATTGCCCATATCGGCACCATCACTCTTGCTGGTATAATATGTCGGTGCAACTGCAATCATCGGTTTAATGTCACCCTTCAAAATCATATGATCCAGCATGATTTTTACTTGTCCCGGCCTGCTGTCAGTTCCCAAATACGCCAATGTATCTCCCTCTCCTCCATGCAGGAAATAAACAATATCGTACTGTTTTTTTGCATCATATCCATATGGAAGATAAACATAAGCACGTTTCTTCACTTTCGCCCCATTTGCCTGAGTACCTTCATATTCAACTGTTGTTACTGTACCCTTTTCTTTAATTTCTGTCAAGTATCCATCTGGCACAGGATCCAAGACACCGCTTCCCGTTTTCTTTGGTTCACTGGCAGAATCTTCTGCTTTCTTCGTATCAGAAGAATGATTCGCTGCTGCCTCTTTGGCATCCGGTGTATTTGCTTTTACCGTCACTTGGCATGAGTACTTTTTCTTACCTACCTTCGCATACACAGCAGTTGTTCCCTCTTTTATTGCACTGATTTCTCCAGTAATCGCATTCACTTCCGCAATATCCATATCTTCCTCCTGCCATTTAACAAAACGCTTCGTTCCTGACAAAACCACGCGAGTTGTCTCTCCTACTTTTAACGTAATAGATTTATGACTGATTTTAGGCGTTTCCACAATAATCTTGTATTTCACTTTTTTCTTTGCTATTTTGGCACTTACTGTTGTATTCCCCTTCTTTTTCCCTTTTACAACAACTGATTTTTTACCACTTTTGACCTTAGCAATTTTAGAATTACTTACTTTCCATTTCGTCTTCTTTTTGGCTTTTTTCACCTTAATTATAGCACTTTCTCCCTTCGTAACATAGACTTTTTTTATAGCAGCATCCACATTCTGTCCCTGTATCACAAGCGTCCCCATGATCAATGCAGCCATACATGCCCCTGATAAAAACTGTTTTGTAGTCATAAAACTCTTCTCCTTTCTAATTTTGAGCTTTTGCTAAACACTACTAAATTTACGCTAAATACTTTAGCACAAATTTAGTATATCCTATTCCTCTATTCTTGTCAAGCACAAAAACATTTGACTTTTTCCAAAAAATATTTTAAAATATCTTTCGATTGAGTAGCGAAAGGCGCAAGTCCAGATCAGGAACTTACGCCTTTTCTTTTTATTCTGTCTCCCCAAACGACCCGGTTTTATCTGAAATAATTCAATATATTAATACACATCTAAACTACAATTTATCACTAAAACACCTCTGCTCTAAGTTTTATTTGTCTGCTTACCAAATAAATCAGCGATTTAAAAAAGCAACCTCTCTGACCGTTACCTCTTATATTCAAAACAAGCGCATGATCGAAGCAAAGACACTCATTTTAAATGGTCTATCGGCTCAAGAAACCGCCCTACAATGCGGTTATCATGACTATTCAGCTTTTTTTCGAGCTTATAAAAACCAGTTTGGAGTCTCTCCAACAAATGATAGTTATACGTTATAATCAAAATAAACTTGTAAAACTATCTTACCACTCTTGCTCCCGCCCCTGCCATCACAGACTCAACTTCACGGCAGTTTGCCATACTGGTATCTCCGGGTGTCATCATAGCGAGGGCTCCATGGGCTGCCCCATAATTTACTGCTAATTCCGGATTTCCTGTTGTCATTAATCCATAAATCATCCCCGATGCAAAGGAATCTCCACCACCAACACGATCTAAAATTTCAAGTGCCTTATAGTCTTTTGCCTTATAAAACTGCTTATCTGCAAAACATATAGCAGACCAGTCATTAATTGTTGCTGTTTTTACTTCTCTGAGTGTAGTAGCCACAACCTTGAAGTTTGGATATTGCCTCACTGCTTCCCGCATCATTTTTTTATAGCCATCAAGATTTAGTTTTTTCAAACCATTTTCATTTCCTTCAACAGCCAGACCCAGGCAGGCAATAAAATCCTCCTCATTTCCAATCATAACATCAACATACTCTGCAATTTTGCGATTGACTTCTTGAGCCTTTTTTTCCCCTCCAATAGCATCCCACATAGAAGGACGATAATTGAGATCATACGATACTACCGTCCCATACTTTTTAGCTGTTCGTATTGCGGATAAAACCGTCTCACAGGACTGGTTTGACAACGCTGCATAAATTCCACCCGTGTGCAGCCATCTAACTCCTAATTTTCCAAAAATATATTCAAAATTAAAATCCGACGAAGTTGCCTTCGATATTGCTGTGTTTGCCCGATCGGAACACCCTATCGCTCCACGAATGCCATAACCTCTTTCTGTAAAATTGAGTCCATTGCGACAAATTCTCCCAATACCATCTGTATCCATCCAGTGTATAAGTGAAGTATCCACTCCCCCCTGCAAAATATAGTTTTCCAGAAGAAGTCCCACTTCATTCTTTGCAAACGCAGTAATTACTGCCGTGTCCATTCCAAAACACTTACGCAGTCCCCTTACAACATTATACTCTCCACCGCCTTCCCATACATCAAATTTTCTTGCTGTACGTATTCGCCCTTCACCAGGATCCAGCCTTAACATAACTTCTCCAAGAGCAACTGCATCATACCGGCAGTCTTTTCTTGCTTTTATCTCTAAATTCAACATATTTTCACCCTATAATCCCCATTATTATTTCTTTCAATTCTTTATTTCTACAGTCTCTAAAGAAATATTCTGCAAATTTTTCACCTGCAAGTGCTCCTGTTACCAGTTCTCTATCTGCATCTTTCAAAATTTCTGCAAAAGAACGATATGTTACTTTCTTTAAACCATCTAAAATTTTTTTATTTCTTTTCTCAGGTACTGCACGTTCTCGCGGATATCCCTGACCACTTTCCTCACAAAAAAGTTTTTCAAAAATGTATTCTAAATTCAAGTCTCCTCCCCATCCAAAGCCTTTTGCAAATGGAATAGAAATGGCATTTCCATCATTTATCTGTGAAAAGGTATAAGCATCCAGTGCATCTTCTACATGTCCACAGATAACCCCCGGAAAAGAATTGCAGGCGAGCATCGCTCCTTCTCCGGTTCCGCAGCCGGTAATCACATAATCAGCAGCCCCAGAATTAAGAAGAACTGCTGCTAAAATACCAACCTGTACATAGGTCAACTGAGCCTCATCTTCTGCCGTATACATACCATAATTAACAACCTCATGTCCCATTGGAACTACCACATTTTTCAGCGCTGCTTCAATTACACTGTTTTTTGAAGCTTGGCTATTCTCATTAATTAATGCTATTTTCACTATTTTTCCTCCATTTTTTTTAATTTATTACTTTTAGCAACTATGCCATCAAAGTTCCCTCAATTTGCTCAAAACAAATTCTTTTTTCATCACCGGATTTCAGCAAAATTGTCACAGTTCCATATCCTCCGGATTTCATCTTATCTGCGTAAGAAATCTTTTTAATTGGAAAAATTTCGTTCTCAGAAAAATCTTCCCATGATTCTTTCGAAATCACTTGAGAAATTAGCAGATATGGCTCTGCACCACCGTATTGTTTTTTTCTCTTTGTCTTTGCATAAACGACAACAGAATGTTCCGATTCTGGATTTGTTCCAGTACTTCTGATTACATCTAATTCGTCCCATCCATCATACACTGTCATTGCCAACTGTTTCTCTCTTCCCTGTGAGTCTTTTCCTTTTAAAATGATTGCTTTAGCACTTTTCTCTGACTTTTTAAAAATTTGAGTGCCATTGTCCGGAAATCCATATGCCCCCAATGTCAGTGTTACCGGACGACGGAACAACCGGATTCTGTCAGCACGAAATATGCCATATGGTACAGCAAAATCAGCAAGATTAACTGCCTGCATCCACATACATTCCCTGTCCAAAGTATAGTTGAAATACTGACGGCGATAAAGTATGCCATCTTTCTCCCCATGCCACAACGTAACATTACATTTTTCTATGACACCACTCGTATCATCCTTTAATACATACTGCTGAGATTCTATCGGACATTCTATGCCATTCTTTCCACAATCTTTCACCGAATATATACTTCCATTAGGCGAGGCCTCCCATGGATATTTACTGCTAAAAGCAAGTTTTCCATAATTCCACATTGCATGCTCATCACCACAATTTTTAATAATTTTCCCAGTACGAAGAATTGTCGTTCCATTCGCTTTGTGATTAGAAAAACATAAAGCAGGGGCATCCAATGTTGTTGTTTTTACCTCTTTCCCTCTCAAGATATCCCAGGTGCCATTTTCCTCCTTTGCAGTCCAAAAGGGGTGTTCTGCCGGCAAGTCAAGACATAAAAAAACTTTGCCAAGCCAAAATGGTGATTCAGTACAAGAATATCCCTGTACGAGTGGGGCAAACTGGCCATAAAACCCCATTGTCGGTATTCCTTTATAATAAAAATCTTCTCTGGACAAAAACTGAAGCAGACTTCCGGAACAAATTCTCCGGGCAAGCCCGGGATTCACTGACGGTTTTTTCAAATAGAAATTGCCATCAAATGCACTGGTTGCCGCACATCGATATATATTGCTTCTTCCCCACATATTAGTAAACCCATCTTCATCAAAAAAATCCGGGTAGGTCTCCATCAGTTTATTAGAATGCTCTTCGAATTTTGCAGCTATATCCGGAGCATTTTCATATCCATACCACTCATTCCAAAGAGGTCCATATACTTGAAAAGCCCAGCAAGAGTAGTAATCGAAACAATGGCCATCCCGATACCATCCATCTCCTGCATAATAACCGAGAATCTCTGATGCGTGATCCATCATAATCTCCTCGTCAATCGAATACCCATTCATATAAAGGAATGCCAAATTCAACATATTAAACAGACGCCAGTTCTGAGGAACTGTGTTCGCATGGGCAAAACTTGAAAGAAAGTTAGCAATTAAATCCCTCTCTTCTCTACTATATGTATTCCAGATGACATCTCTACTCACCCACAACCCGATAACTAATGCACAAGTTTCTACCGTCTGCTGAAAAGCACGAAACGAATCAACATAATTTGTCATCTTCTGTAACTGTTCATAATTTCCAACACTTACCGGGTCACTCTCGGTACACGAGCGCAGAATATGACTTTTATAATAATTTGCAATCCGATATCCACAAATCGTCAGATCTGGCTCATTTTTGAGAAGGGGAGCAGCAATAAAGAGAGAGCGTGTCAATCCTTCAAACATCTCTGCACGCCGCTCTGCCTCATACCACTCTGCCGGACTTTCTGCATGCGGGTAGGTAATCTTTTCCTCTTTTCGCGGCATAACCACAGGATCCTCAAACTTTTCTACATTCTGAAAAATCCCTTTTAGAAGGTGTTTCCCCGCTTCAATCCAACCTTCTCTTGTCATTCCTGTATATGGGCTGAGTTTATAATCCGGAGCCGATGGTTTAAATATCTGTGACATTTTTCTCTCCTTTCTGTCATGGTTGCTTTCCAATATAGGCAAGAATACCTCCATCTACGTATAACACATGACCATTAACAAAGTCTGAAGCCGGCGAGGCAAGAAACACAGCTGGTCCCATCAAATCTTCAGGTTTCCCCCACCTCGCCTGTGGCGTCTTTGCTACAATAAAACTATCAAAAGGATGTCTCTCCCCATTCTCCTGTCTTTCACGAAGTGGGGCCGTCTGTGGAGTAGCAATATACCCTGGTCCAATTCCGTTGCACTGAATATTGTATTTCCCATATTCTGACGCAATATTTTTTGTGAGCATTTTCAGCCCTCCTTTTGCCGAAGCATAGGCAGATACAGTTTCTCTTCCCAATTCACTCATCATAGAACACACATTAATTATTTTCCCGCCCCCCTTTTTAATCATCCCGGGAATCACTGCTTTCGCAACAATAAACGGTGCCACTAAGTCAATATCAATTACTTCCCGAAATTCACCGACTTCCATCTCAGTCATCGGAATCCGCTTGATAATACCGGCATTGTTAACAAGAATGTCAATCACTCCATACTCTTCTTCAATAATACTCACGAGTTCTTTCACGTTACTCTCCTGCGTAACATCGCAAATATAACCCTTTGCGTCAATTCCTTTCTTTTTATATTCTTCCGATGCCTTGTCCAGATGATCTATACTCCGGCAGTTAAAAATAATTTTGGCTCCTGCTCCTGCCAAAGCTTCTGCCATCGCAAATCCAATTCCATATGCTGCTCCTGTGACAAGTGCAACCTTTCCATCTAGAGAAAATAATTTCTGCTGTTCCATTTTGATTCAAATCCTTTCTTCCATTAATTCAGTCATATTTTACATTCCATTTCACCACATAAATAATTCTTTATTACACAGTTTCAGAATAGCTTCCAAAAAATAATAATCACCATAAATAATAGGGAAATTATGTTTTTCATCATGATATGCTGCTGAACATTTTTCCAACAAATAATCCACACTTTTATCCCATGAAATTCTGTTTTCCACCAAAGTATGCAATAGACTCATAGCAGCCTGACGATATTTTTCTGCTCTCTTTGTTTCTACTCTCTTCTCCAATTCTAATAATCCACAGGCTGTAATAGCAGCGGCTGTTCCATCCTCCCATTCACACTCAGAAGGCTGGTCATAATCTACTGGAACAATTCCACTTTCAGGAAGCTTTGATATAATGTAATCTGCTGCCTTAATTGCTGTTTCATAATACTCCTTTATCCCTGTGTGCAAATAACTGAGTGTAAACCCATAAAGAGCCCATGACTGTCCCCTTGTCCACGAAGATCCCCCCTTCATTCCCTGCCCCCCCGGAGAACCAGTAAATTCTCCGGTCACCGGATCAAACGTTACAATATGGTTCACTGAACCATTTTCTCTCACAAAGGCATCTATGGCATGATTCGCATGACAAATAGCAATTTGCATAAAACGTGGATCCTTTGTCACATCACTTGCCCAATATAGAAGCGGTAAATTCATCATACAGTCAATAATTGCCCATCCGGCTGTCTCTCCACTCCCCAAATCATTCCATGCCCGAATCAAACCAGCTTTTATATTCAGCCTTCCAGCAAGGTTACCCGCTGCCAACATCGCTCTGTTCTTGGATTGTTCATTATTTGTTATCTTATAATTTGCCACCGCTGTCAACAGCCATTTAAATCCGCTATCATGATCCATTCCCATATAATTCATTAGATTTTTATCCATCTTTTGTTCTATGTTTTCTGCCACTTCACGGTATTCCTCGTTCCCAAACACATGATATAACTGCCACAGAAGTCCTGCATAAAAACCATTCGTCCACCAACAGATTTTGTCATCTCCCGACCAGTCATCAAAAATTCCGCCATTTGACGTATAAGGAATTTTATCATTACTGCGCCTGCAAACCTCTATTTCCTTCTCATGTATTTGCAGCAACACCTTCTCTGCCCACTTCCTGCGATCCATTGCGCTCTCCTTTCTCACACTTGTCACTCTGATATTCATTTTCCAATGTTAATACTAATCCTTTCATCATAATACGATTGTATTAAACTTGACAAATTGTGGCAATAGCGTATAATGTTAAATACTAACATTTTCTGCTTTTTTACAGAGAGGAAAGGTGTCCTATGTTTAATATTATCAATGGAGGAATCTACACTAGGCATCCAGCGACTTTTTTTATGGAACGCAAACATGGATTTGACCGGTATGTTCTACTTATCATAAAATCCGAATCCTTACTTACAATCCAAGAAAGGAAATGGATGATTTCTCCCAACAACGCGCTTCTTATTACGCCGCATACTCCATACTCCTATTACAACCCTAACGGACAATATATTGATGACTGGCTTCATTTTGAGTGTGAAAAAGAGGATTTATCCTGTTTTGACGAAAAATCCCACAACACGCCTTTTGCACTAAGTAATCCAGTTCTTCTAACCACCTATTTTCAGCAACTATTGTATGAAAACAATTATGCGCCTTTTCAGCTCCGCAAGTCGCACACAGATAACCTGTTTCATATCATTGCTGACCACCTCATGTATGATTTCCACAACCCTGCAGTCACCCCATATAGCCCATATCTTTATCCACTTCAAAAACTTCGCATGGAAATGCAGGCAGCGCCACAAAATGCAGGCAACGCAAAAGAGGCTGCCGATAAAATCGGAATCAGCCTCTCATATTTTCAACATTTATATAAGAAGTTTTTTGATATTTCCTATCAAAAGGATTTAATTCAAATGAAAATATCTAATGCCAAGGAACTTTTGCGCACCACTTCACTTTCTGTGGAACAGATAGCATACTCCTGCGGTTACTCCCAGCCAGTCCATTTTTTCCGTCAATTCCAAAATATAACCGGAATGTCACCCGGAAGATATCGCAATACGCCTTAATGTTTTAACAAAACTGACTCTTATTGTATAAAATGCAACCTCTTTCTTCCCAGCCAGAGGCGTACCCGCCACACGGAAACTAAGCAACAAAAGGATGCGTATTTTCCGGCAATAATACAATCGCAATGATTCATTGTCTGGCCGCCTTCAATTACGACATCAACGCCTAAATCCGTAAATATCTCACTCAGGCCATCTCCCA
>CAMVIN010000102.1 GCA_947167565.1 uncultured Clostridia bacterium
CCTTTCCCTCAAAAATCTGAGAAGAATTTTTCATCTCATGTATCGGCCTGCCCTTGCGGATTCTTAACCCTGCACATGAGCATTAAAGATACACATATATTATAGCATATCCTAGGGCTGGTTTCAACGGAAATTTCGAACGCTCGTCGCAAAATATTTGAACAAATTACTGTTTCATAATATAATAAATATGACTTAAGTCAATACTATAATCAAAATTCAGAAAGGATGGTATCAATATGAAAAAAACAATTATCATTACATGATGTATATTATTATTGGGAGGAGTGATATGTTTAGGTTTAAACTCTTACAAAGGAAAAGCTGTTGAAAATATGCAAAAATCTCCAAAAGCAGATTAAGAAAGATGGAATTAATGAACTCGAAAAAGAAAGAGCAAGCGTTGGCATATAAAATTGGATTAGCGCATGAAGGCTTGACAGAAAACTATGTTTTTAATAAAATAGACGACGATAGAAAAATGGATGTTTTATAGGTTAATTCGAACATATATTTTTAAAAATTCATAGTAATGGTGTCCATTCTATTACTATGCATTTTAGATTGGAGGATATTATGGATAACAACAAATCAGTGTTTAATAAAACAATCTTGAAATGGGGTATCGTTTTAAGTGCAATAGTTGTTATTTTTTTGCTTATTCTTTTTCGTGTAATTATCCCTCGGCAAAATCACATTCCTATTGCCAACAACAATAAAGCCCTTCGATTAGCGCTAACAGTTCAGAAATCAGGAACAGAAACCACCCTGGAAAAAGTTGTTCCCTTTGAATGGGATGATATGTACATTTTTTATCCTTATAGCAGTGACCGGGAGGATATTGAGAAAACCATTGGTTTCCCATTGTCAGAATATCACCCTGCCATGTACGATGAAATGATAAGTACAATCTTTGTCAAAAACAAAAAACTGGTAAGTTACACTTGTGACCGCTATGAAAATATTGGTTATCAGATTCAAAATTGTGAACACTCTTCCTATGGTGACAATGAGATTTTCGAAATCAAAAAAGAAAATGGACTGATAACTTACTGTTCAAATGAAGTACTGCCATCTATGAAATAAATGATAAGAGTGACAGCAAAGTAAAAATTAAGGACTGTACTACAATGAAAAAACAATTGAGATTTTTATTAACTCTAATTTTAGTTCTATTTTTTTCATTTTTTATATTCGGATTTATTGACTATAATCGATTTATGGATGGCAAAATTCCCATTTTCATAATAAATAAGGATATATTAAATGATGGGGGAACTACTATATATTATGGTGTTGGTTATCAATTAATTGACTGGAAAATTATCGATGCAGAAGAAATTATCAAAATCAAATATAAAGTCGGAAAAGAACTTCATGTTCTGCGTTATATTAATCCTTTAACGGATAAACCAAATGTCGAATTAGAAATAGTAGAGGAATATTATGAATAATGCTTGTTTTTTCCATATAATCATATTTTAACGCTCGTCGTTGAGAGATTGCATTCATAAATATAATGTATTATACTAATAGGACAAGGCTATGTAAAAATTGAAAGGTATAACAAGCCATTTTATGTTGCCACCGCAACATGGGGTTGGAAGTATCAGTAATTTTCACGCTGCCATAAGTTTATCTTATGGTAGCGTAATCAACCATCTATAAGGACAAATAACCATGCACTTAATATTTATTTTTAAAGACATAAAAAACAACAAGTTTTACTTTATATGGAATCTAATCCAGATGGGTATTGTCTGTATATTGATTTCTGTTATTTTACAAAGTATATTTGATTATTATGATGTCAAAAAGAAATTTGATACTATGACAGTAGGAAGAGAAATCTATATGTTTGGAGATGATACCTCTGAACAGAAAATGGACGAACTGCTCAATGAAAAGAAAAAACTTTCATCACTGGTAAGTTTGTATAATTTTATTGAAAAGAAAGTATCAGAATCAAATGGTAAAATAACAGAGTTTACGGCAAATAGCGGTTGGAGATTTTATTATGATGAAAAACTAACACATGATTTTGTGGATGAATTTAATTTACCCAAAGATTCTTCTGACTCTTTAGATTTACTCGCTGTTTCTTCTAATTTTTTTGACATATACCGTTTAAAAATCGAAGGAAATATAAGCGAATTCTCTAACAACTCACACGATACTACACCAGTTGTTTTGGGAAATGATTTCAAGAAACTCTATAAACTTCATGATACCCTGTGTGACTATAGAGGAAAAGAGTATGAAATTGTCGGCTTTTTAGAATCCGGTGCTTATTACATTGCCCCGGGAGAAACACGCAGTCCAATTTACTTAGATAAATTTGTTTTAAAACCGGCTCATATAAATAAAAGTGATTCCGCTGATTTGATATCCTATTTTTCTACTACATACTACATAACAAAGGATGTTACCTTTATGGAGCAGACCTTGAAGCGCTCCGAGGAAGAACTTTTACTAACTTTACATATCAACCATTTTACCCATCAGATGAACGCAATCAGAGCAGATATTGTGGGGCTTCCAAATGGACGATAGTCTTTCGTATTCTCATTCAAATCTGGTGCATGTACTTGATCATGATGGGAATCGTTTGTGTATTATACAGACCTTCAAAAACAATTCTACTATCCCTTGCTTTTCTTCTTATTTACTTGCTATTGATTGGAATGATTCCAATAAAAGTTTTAAGACAGCAGACAATCAGGGATATGCTTAGAAACAGTTATGAATAAGTGAGAGGACTGAAATGAGACAATTTTTTTATAAATCCGGATTGGTTATAACAATATTAATTTTGATTTCCATATTATTTACGCTGTGCAGAACTTTTAAATAAATTAGAAGTTTATTCTGTAAAAGGCATAAAATTCCAAGACGGTTGTGCCGTAGATTTTCACACCGAGAAACAACGCGGTATTACATTGAAAAAAGGGAGATTTTTTAATGATAATGATTACACGAACCGGACAGATGTAGTTATGATCCGAGAAGATATGGAAGATTTATGCCGCATTAAGAATGGAAAAAAAATGTTTCAGATTCAAAACAAGGATTATCAGGTTATTGGCATATATTCCAAAGGAGATAGCAATGACGAGTGCTCAGTAGCGTGAAAGCCGCAATAACGTTATACAGTGCGGTGGGAATTATTTTAGTAATTAATATTTTTTCAGCTATTTACATATGGCTGAGTGGGAAGAAAAAAGAAATTGTACTGAGAAAAATGGTGGGCGCAAAACATTACCAAATCTATTGGAATATAATAAAAAAATTCATGTTGCTTGTCATCGGCGCTTTTATAGTGGGCACATTGGTTGCAGATTTACTCTTACACGCCCTTGCGCAATGGGAATTTTCTCCGTCCATGATTGTCATGTTTGGAACACAGATTGAGTGGCAGGGAGTTTTTCTCGCCTTTGCTGTTGTTATCGTAATTGGTTTTATCGTAATAAACATCGTACTTAAAAGGTACTTAAAAAAAGAAATGATACAGTTAATTCATGCCGAGTAGGAGGAACGCTATGTTAATTCAACTGAATAATATTTCAAAAATATATAATACCGGTTATACGGTAAGAGCTCTTAATGATATAAATCTGAATATTGAAGAGGGGGAAAGTGTTGCTATTATGGGAGCCTCCGGCTCAGGAAAATCGACTCTTTTACATATTATGGGGTGTATGGATCGGTCAACGGAAGGGGAGTATTACCTGAATGAAATTAAAATTAGCCAATATACAGAAAAACAGATGGCGACTTTGCGCAATGAGTGCTTTGGCTTTGTCATGCAGGATTTTTCCCTGATTGAGCGTGAAACTGTTTTAAATAATGTAATGCTGCCCCTTCATTATTCAAAACGCTTTAAAAAAAACAAGAAGAAACGCGCCGAAGAAATCCTTGAACAAATGGGCATTCCTGAAAAGAAAAATCAGCTCGCTATGAGACTTTCCGATGGACGGCTAATCACCCCCTAAGATACATCGGTGTTCTCCCGTCACCCTCACACAAACTCCAGCATTTCCAGCGCCTTAAATTTCCTATCTGTATGTGTATCAAAGTAACTGCGCACCACGTAGGACAGTTCTTTCAGAATACGTTCTTTTACCGTAAAGGTGTACAGTTTTTCCAGAGGAGCGGACAGGATATACTGCAGTGTGTAAACTGTGGTCTCCGACAGAGTGATACCGCCCTTGCCTTTCCAGCCACCATAGCAATTCTCACACAGAACACCTGCTGCCCTGGTAAAAAAATGGTGAAGATTTTCTTTTCCCCCACACTGACCGCACTCGAAAATCCGTGGCGCCTCCCCCTCGATGCCAAGCATACGAAATTCGTATATGTACCGCACCAGTTCATGGGGAAGAGATGGCAGTGACAGCGCCCTGAGCGAGAGATACAAAAGATTCAGTTCATCTTTTGCCGTCATGCCCTCGCGGGTAAAGTAATCCGCCACCTCGCAAAAATATAATCCCATATACAGTTTTTCTAAATCCTGTCGCAGTTCAGGAAAATAGTTCTTCACCTCAACCTGCTCAATACTGTAGGAATCTCTTCCCCGATAGACAAAAAATTCTCCGAATGTAAAGGGTTCCGTGGACGCGGACAGCGGGCTCTTTGGACGCCTCGCGCCTCTCGCGAAGGCAGAAAACCGCCCCCACTCTTTTGTCAAAAGCACAACACGCTTGTCGTACTCACCAATGGTAGCTGCTGAGAGCACCATACCCTTCACTCGTTCTTTCACGCTGTCCCCTCTCTGTTCCGGTTCGATCGCCACCTAAACCTTCCCTGCTATGATTGACACCGGCATACGTTAAATAATCTGACACCTTGCCCGACTGCGCAAAGGTGTTCCAACTCTCTTCGTTCTTCATGGCTTTCCTCCGTTGTATTTCTATATACCTATTCTTCCCGCCATGAAGGTATTCTATGCTATCAATATTCCTTTTTGTCGTATCCAAAATTTTTCAGTAAAAAATCACTGTCACGCCAGTCTTTTTTTACTTTTACCCAGAGTTTGAGATTGACCTTGCACTGAAGAAAATCCTCGATATCCTGTCTCGCGTCCGTGCCGATTTTCTTGAGCATGCTTCCCTGCTTGCCGATAATAATTCCCTTGTGGGAATCTCTCTCACAGATAATAGTCGCGTCAATATCCACGAGAGCGCGCTTGCCCGGACGGTCTTTCATCTGCTCAATCGAAACCGCAATCCCGTGAGGAATCTCATCCGAGAGGAGGCGCAGCGCCTTTTCCCGAATCAGTTCTGCCACTATCTGTCTCTCCGGCTGGTCGGTAATCGTGTCCTCATCATAATACTGCGGTCCCTCATCAAGATAGGAAAACATCGTCGTCACCAGTTCCTCAACACCGTCGCCGTTGATTGCCGACACAGGAACAATTTCCGCAAAATCCAACACATCTTTGTAGGCGTCAATAAATGCGAGGAGCTCTGTTTTCTTTACCATATCAATTTTGTTCATTACAAGAATAACCGGTGCCTGGGATTTTTTCAATGTCTCTGCGATGTGCTGCTCTCCCTTCCCGATATAATCCGTCGGCTCCACGAGCCACAGCACAACATCCACTTCCTTAAATGTGCTCTCCGCGGCATTTACCATGTACTCACCGAGCTTATTTTTTGCCTTGTGAATCCCCGGTGTGTCGAGGAAAACAATCTGTCCTCTGTCATCGTGATACACCGTCTGTATCCGGTTTCTTGTCGTCTGCGGTTTGTTCGAGGTAATCGCTATTTTCTGTCCAATGATACGGTTCATCAAGGTCGATTTTCCCACATTCGGACGTCCGATTAATGTCACAAAACCTGATTTAAAATTATCACTCATTCTTTTCTCCGTTCCTTACCATGTCTGTACTGTATCAAACAGTTCTTTCGCTTCTTTTACCTTTTCCTCACCGCCAAGCACACAAATTCTTTCCTCGGCAAGAAGTGCCTCCGCCATCTCTGCCGCTTCACGGACTTTTTTCTCATCGGCTGCCAACACTTCATCTCTCTCCCGCTGCTTTTCCTCAAATGTCACGCCGCGCAAATAAGCGCTGTAGGAACGCTCGCCCACTGCTCTCGGTGTCAGCGGAATATCCATGTCGCTGATAGTTCCGATAATATATTTCATCATATCTCTCTCATCTGCCGAGAAGTTTTTCAGATATTCCGGCACGCCCTTGTACACCTCATTGGTACTCGCAAGGTTCGGGTCGCGATATGAGACAAAGTATCCGTATCCTGTATCAAAAAATGAACACATCACACCGTAGGCACCGCCCTTGACACGCACATTGTTCCAAAGATAATCATATCCAAGAATTGTCTTGACCACCTTAAATGTCCCGCTGTAATCAACATTCTTTTTGCCAAAGTTGCCGACACGTGCCACATACTGAACTTTGCTTGCTGTCTTAAAGCCCTCATTGACCTGAAGTTTTTCCGGCTTCCAAACCGGTGTGGGAAGTTTCATCTCCAAACTCTCCGGCATCTGCTTTAACAGTACGGTAAGTTCTTTTTTCAGTACTTCATATCCCTCATCCTCGCTTGTCACGCTGACAGACATTCTCTCTGCCGTAAAAATAGTCTCTGCCAGTCCCTTCAAAATCGCAATAAGTTCTTCTTTTCTCTCATCAAAATGCTCTTCCAAATCACTGAGAAAATGATAATACGAAATTCCCCGAAGCTGTTCAATCTCGTAGTACTGCTCATTCAGGTACGAGAGTCCGCGCCATACCGCTGTGTTATGACCGGAGGCAAGCATACCGGTCTGTCTTGCGGAGCGTTCCTCTCCAATCACTTCACGCAGCCGTTTCTCATCCTCTAAGTGCGTACTCAGCATAATCTCACGAATGAGGTTCAAAAGATAACCGGTCTCCCCCACCATCACCTTGGTGTTCATCTCAATCGTAATTCCCTCACGCCCGGTCTGCCGGTTGCGGTACGCATCTGTACTCATGGAAAATCCGCCGGAATGGAGCAGAATTTCGTTGCTGAGCTCTAATTTGTCATGTTCATCCGTGTCCATGCCGCCAATCAGTTCTGACAGGAGACTGATATAAGAAGCGTATTCCTTTAAGTCCCCCACCTCAAACACGAGTTTGATATAACTGATTCCATTCGTAAATACATTGTGACGGAGAACTTTGCACCCCTCCACCTCAGTTTCCTCATTGCAGAACGGCTTCGCCTTTTTCTCAATATCGTCTCTCTCAAGGAGCGGAATACAAGTAAGCGCCTCCGGCGCATCCGGTTCCTCCTGATACTCTTTCAGTTCTCTCGTTGCTTTTACGAGATTCTCCTGTTCTTCTCTATTCAGCGAGGATTTGTAACTCGCAAGACGCTCGCTCTCCTCCTTTTCCATCAGCCCGGTAAGACCGACCTTCGGCTCAACACTGACAAAACTTGCATGCGTATTATCAAGAAAATATTTTTGTATCAGCGATTCAAAATACCCCGTTCCAATCTGCTCACGGAGCCAGCTAAATGTAGCATTCGGACAAATATGCACAAATGGTTTCGTATCATCATAGAGCCAGCTATCAAACATCTGCAGACCGTACATGAGTCCTTTCGGATAAGAACCGTAGTCCGCCTCCCTTGTCTGGAATTCCATTGAGTTGATGGCGGCAAGGACAGATTTTTTATTGAGCCCCTCTTTCACAATCTTTTCTAATGTTTCACGAATTATGGCAAGAAATTCATCCTTCTGTTCCATGCGGACATTTTTTGCCATGATCGAGAAGAACGGCTGCTTGATACTGCTCTCGTACATGCTGTCAATCTCACTGCCGATTCCCGCATCCATAAGAGCCTGCTTTAACGGAGCGCCAATCGTATCAATCAGCACGTGATCAAGAATCCGGAACGAGCGGTAGAGTTTCGGATCCAGCGAATCCTCCAGCACTACATTATAACTAAAATACGCTTTTCCCTCTGTATCTTCGTCTTCTGCTGCCGAATAAAAACCATATTTCACATCCATTTCCTCAAATGCCTCTTGTGTGGCAAGTTCGGAATCCACCTCTAAATAGTCAAAATCACTCAGATAGTTCTCATCAATCCAATTCAGCTTTTCTTCCATATCCATATCGCCGTACAGATAAATATAGCTGTTCGACGGATGGTAGTAAGTTCTGTGAAATTCCAGATAATCTTCATACGTCAAATTCGGAATATCCACCGGGTCACCGCCGGACTCCACCCCGTAGGCGGTATCCGGAAAAAGAGACTGCTGAATATTTCGCGCCAGGAGCTGATCCGGAGAAGAGAAAACCCCCTTCATCTCATTGAACACAACACCGTTATAACGGAGCGGCTCATCCACGCTGTCCAGCTCATAGTGCCAGCCCTCCTGACGAAAAATCTTTTCCTCTTTATAAATATTCGGATAAAAGACCGCATCCAAATAAACGTGCATGAGATTCTGAAAATCTTTGTCGTTGCAGCTCGCCACCGGATACACCGTCTTGTCCGGATATGTCATAGCATTAAGAAACGTGTTGAGCGAGCCCTTTGCCAGTTCAATGAACGGATCCTTTACCGGAAAATCCTTGGAGCCACACAGCACTGTGTGTTCCACGATATGCGCCACCCCGGTCGAATCCTTTGGTGGCGTGCGGAATCCGATTGTGAAAACTTTATTTTCATCATCATTCTCAATCAGCGCAATCCTCGCCTTTGTCTTTTTGTGACGAAGAAGATAACCCGTACTGTTTAAATCCTTTAACTCCTGTTTTTCAATTAGTTCATACGCATTGCAGTTTTTAATCTCCATACTAATCTCCAATCATAAAAATCATTTCATCTCTATCATACCCTATTTTCTCCAAAACATCAAATAATTGTCAGAATTCCGATTGACTTGAGAAATAAAACAAGAAGCAAAATCGGAGCAATATATTTGATCATAACAACATACAACCTCTTGCGTCCCATCCTGCGATAACCTTTCTCGGCTTCATCAATAACCAGCTGCGGTTTTAGAATCCAGCCAATCAGAATACAGGTGGCAATCGCTACAATAGGCATAAATACATTATTGCTGACATAATCCATCACATCAAGAATCTGCCCTACTGTTCCGTTTGGAAGTTTATATTCAAAATACCAGACATTGTATCCGAGACAGACAACAATCGCAATCACCAATGCAAATAATGATTCACTGATTACTGCCGCCTTTCTGCTCATGTGGAACTGGTCAATCAGACTTGCGACAACTGCCTCCAGAATCGACATGGCACTCGTAATCGCCGCAAACAGCACCATGGCAAAAAACAGGGTTCCGATCACATTTCCGATTGCCCCCATGGAAACAAATATCTTCGGAAGAGATACAAACATCAGTGACGGCCCGGATGCCATCCCCTCTGTGCCCATGAATACGCAAGAAAAGCAACTACCGTATCAAAGACCTCAATCTCGTTAATCGCAAAAGCAAGATTTGCCTTGTCCGGCACATAGGAACCATAGGCAATCATAATTCCCATCGCAACACTCAGGCTGTAGAATAACTGCCCCATAGCATCCATAACGGTAGTAAAAAAAGAGTGAACCGTAACCCCTTTGAAGTTTGGTACAACAAATACTTTTAATCCCTGCAGACCTGTTCTTACTACGCCGTTTTCATCGGTGTGATGAATCGTCAGGGAAAAAATCGCAATTCCAATGACCAGCAGAAGCAGAACCGGCATAATCAGGCGTGAGGACATCTCGATTCCTCCTGCGACGCCCCGGTAAATAATAAATGCCACAATCAAAAGAAATATAACCATCAGGACAATAGGTTCCACTTCCGACGTAATAAATCCGGTAAAATAATCATCCTTTGCCGCATCGGCTCCATGCCCGGTCAAAAACGCCAGAAAATACTTGACAACCCAGCCCCCAATAACGCAGTAGTACGGCATAATCAGAATGGGAACGAGGCAGGCAATTACGCCAAGCCCTCTCCACACCTTCTTCGGTCTCAGCGCGTAGTAAGCCGTCAGCGGACTCTGTTTGGTCTTTCTTCCGATTGCAACTTCTGTCGTAAGCAATGCAAATCCAAACGTCAATGCCAACGCCAGATATACAACTAAAAACAATCCTCCGCCATCTTTTGCCGCAAGATACGGAAATCTCCATATATTTCCCAGCCCGACAGCACTCCCGGCCGCCGCCAGTACAAAGCCAATTGAACTGGTAAATAAATTTCTTTTTTTCTTCTCCATAACTCTCTCCTCTTTCCTCTTACGATGGAATTAATAACCACGCATGTTATTTTACCATGAATACGTTAAAAATCAACCGTATTTCCTAAAATTCCTTTGACTTTTTTTGTATTTTATGATATTGTTAGAGGGTGTTAAATATTTTTTTAGGAGGCAAAACACATGAAAGGTACTGTTAAATGGTTTAATGCCAAAAAGGGATTCGGATTTATTTCTGACGAAAACGGAACGGATGTATTCGTACACTTCTCAGCTCTGCAGATGGACGGCTTCAAAGTATTGGACACCGAACGACGACAATTCTCTTGGTGGCTTCTATCAGAACACCTACGACTACGTG
>CAMVIN010000103.1 GCA_947167565.1 uncultured Clostridia bacterium
GGGAGAGATTATTGTGGCTCTCTATAATCATTCCGATGAAGAGATTGCAATCGCCTCCAGCGAGAGAATTGCTCAGATGGTGATTACTCCTTATTATTCGGCAGAGTATGAGGAAGTCGATGAATTAGAGGAGACTGCAAGAGGGACAGGTGGATTTGGTTCTACCGGTTTGAAATAATGGTTACTAATGATGCATTGAAAAAAGATGAATATTCTGTTATGATATAGAAAAAATGAAAGAGAGGACACATCATGGGAATGACGATGACGCAGAAAATCCTTGCGGCACATGCGGGACTGGATTCCGTAGTTGCCGGTCAGTTGATTGAAGCGGATTTGGATTTGGTGCTGGCAAATGATATTACCGGACCGGTGGCAATTCATGAAGTAGAAAAGTTAAATAAAAAGACGGTATTTGATAAGGACAAGGTGGCTCTTGTTCCTGACCATTTTGCGCCGAATAAAGACATAAAGAGCGCGGAACACTGTAAATGTGTGAGAGAATATGCACAGGCACAGGGGATTACGAATTATTTTGAAGTTGGTGAGATGGGGATAGAGCATGCACTGCTTCCGGAGAAAGGTTTGATTGTTGCTGGTGAGACCTGCATTGGTGCTGATTCTCATACCTGTACATATGGGGCACTTGGAGCATTTTCTACGGGGGTAGGAAGTACGGATATGGGTGCCGGAATGATTACGGGACAGGCATGGTTCAAGGTTCCGTCGGCAATTAAAGTGGTACTCACCGGTCAGTTGAATAAATGGGTCAGTGGAAAAGATGTCATTCTTCATCTAATTGGAAAGATTGGAGTTGACGGTGCTTTGTATCGCTCTTTGGAATTTACCGGAGACGGTGTGGCAAGTCTCTCGATGGATGACCGCTTTACAATTGCCAATATGGCGATAGAAGCAGGCGCAAAAAATGGAATTTTCCCGGTGGATGACAAGACGGTTGCTTATATGAAGGAACATTCTAAGAAGGAATATACGATTTATGAGGCAGACGAAGACGCAGAATATGATGAGACAATTACCATTGATTTGAGTACGTTGGAGCCTACCGTTGCATTTCCGCATTTGCCGGAGAACACGAAGACAGTGAAAGAGGCGGGAGAGGTAACGATTGATCAGGTTGTCATAGGTTCATGTACCAATGGCCGGATTGATGATATGAGAGTAGCCGCGAAGATACTCGAAGGACGTAAGATAAAAAAAGGAATCCGCTGTATTGTGATTCCTGCAACACAGGATATCTATCTTCAGTGTATCGAAGAAGGGCTGACGCAGATATTTATCAAGGCTGGTGCTATTGTCAGTACACCGACCTGTGGGCCGTGCCTGGGAGGATACATGGGAATTTTGGCGGCAGGAGAGCGTGCCGTGTCTACGACGAATCGTAACTTTGTTGGCCGTATGGGACATGTTGACTCAGAAGTGTATTTGGCAAGTCCTGCTGTGGCGGCAGCCAGTGCGGTGACAGGAAGAATTTCAGAACCATCAGAATTGGAGGGACTTGCATGAAAGCATTAGGAACAGTTTTTAAATACGGTGATAATGTAGATACGGATGTCATTATTCCTGCTCGTTATTTGAATTCGTCAGATCCGGCAGAATTGGCAACGCATTGTATGGAAGATATTGATAAGGATTTTGTGAAAAATGTTAAGAAAGGCGATATTATTGTTGCGACAAAGAATTTTGGATGTGGTTCTTCTCGTGAGCATGCTCCGATTGCTATAAAGGCTTCCGGCGTCAGTTGCGTGATTGCGGAGACATTTGCTCGTATTTTTTATCGGAATTCTATCAATATTGGTCTTCCAATCATAGAATGTAAAGAGGCTTCGGAAAAAATTGATGCCGGCGACGAGGTAGAGATTGATTTTGACAGTGGAATTATTACGAATAAGACAAAGAACGAGACTTACCAGGGACAGGCATTTCCGGAGTTTATGCAGAGAATAATTAAGGCAGAGGGGCTTATGAATTATATTAATTCCAAGTCGGAATAGAACTTTGTAAATGCGTAGGTGTTTTCGGTCAAAAGTTGACCGGAAACACTTTTTTTATCCACATTTTTGTGGTATACTTATCTTATGGTTGGTAAAATATATGACAGACTGCTGAGATGGAGGACAGACGATGAGGAAGAGATATGTGATAGTGGTGGTGTCGGTGTTGACTGCAATGATATTGACAGGGTGTTCAGGGGAGAAAAAAGGAGCAGATGATAGCAGCATGACAGCCAGTCCGGCGGCTGTCAGTGAAGAGAGTGAGGGCGTTTCTGATACAGATGGTGCATTGATTGACTATGAGAAGACCGGTTCTCTTACTCTTGGAAAATACCAGGGGATAGAATTAAAGAAGAAAGACTTGCAGGATGAAGATTTGACAGAAGAGCAGATGGCGGCAGAATTGGCATGGGACAGTGTGGTAAGTGATTCCGATGCCGCGGAAGTTCAGCAGAGTCTGATTGATGAGGAATATGAAAATACAAAGATGCAGTATGAAAATATGGCAGAAATGTTTGGAACAACACTGGAAGATACGATGGCTCAGTTTGGTATGGATGAAGAAGGGCTGGAAGAAATCTCCCGGGATCAGGTGGTTCTAAGGATGATTGCAAAGACAATAATGGTAAAAGAAAATCTTACACTGTCAGATGAGGATTACATCAAATATCTGCAGGGATTTATGGATGAGAGTGGTGTTTCAACAAAAGAAGAACTTGAAGAATTATATAAGAACGATTATGGTACTCGTCCAAAAGATGATATGTATATTGAATTGGTTCGGGATTATGTGGGAAGCAAAGCGGAGATTAAATGATGGCAGTTGGTTAGTGCTTTGCATTGAAGAAAGGTGAAAGAGAATGGCGCAGAAAGAAAGTGTCGAAAGTTATACATTTGAGAGTCGGGCAGCTTATGAAAAGGCCAAAAAAGAGGATGAAATAATTAGTCAAATCAGAGAAAAAACCGATATGTCCAATCCTAAAACTGTTCTGAAAATATACAACAAACTGGTGTCTGAAAAAATATTCAGTACTGTTGTGGGGTATCAGTTTCTTTTGGAATTACGAGGGATGATTACAAAGAGTGGGATTGTGGAAGAGGATTCGCTGGCTGAGATACCGGTTCCCTATGTGATGATGAAGGAAGAAGAAAAGGATACCATGCCGGATCGTTTTCATCGGGCAGAGCGGTATAAGCGATTGTATGAGGGGCAGATGCTTCTCAATAAGAAGTTGAAAATCGGTCTTTTGGCAATGGGAATTTTATTATTGGGCTTTGTGATAATCAACTTTCGTTTTCAGTATTCGATTTTTACTTATTTTACAGACTATAAGTCGAATATGGAGGAAGAATTGCTTGATAAATACGAGGAGTGGGAGACTGAACTGCAGGAGAGAGAGCAGGCGATAGAACAAGGGAAGACGGGGGAGCCGTCCGGCAAGGAGCCGGAGGCTTCAGACAATGATGAAAGGAGCGATTCCCAGTGACAGATAATACAATTTTAGTAGTAGATGATGAACAGAGAATGCGAAAACTTGTAAAGGATTTTTTGGTGAAAGAAGATTTTCGTGTGTTGGAGGCGTCTAATGGGGAAGAGGCGGTTGACATCTTTTTAGAGAATAAAGATATCGTGCTTGTGATTCTGGATGTTATGATGCCGAAGATGGATGGTTGGGCTACTTGCCGGGAAATCCGGGAATATTCACAGGTACCGATTATTATGTTGACAGCCAGAGGCGGAGAACATGATGAACTCCGGGGGTTTGAATTAGGAGTGGAAGAATATATTTCCAAGCCATTCAGTCCCAAGATTTTAGTGGCAAGGGTTCAGGCTCTTCTGCGACGTTCCAACGCTGCAAGTGAGGAGAATTTGCAGTATGGCGCCATTGTTCTAAATCGTGCGGCTCATGAAGTTACGATAGATGGAAAAAATATTGAACTCAGTTTTAAAGAATTTGAATTATTGGCGTATTTTATGGATAATAAAGATATTGCGCTTTCGAGAGAAAAGATTTTGAATCATGTCTGGGACTATGACTACTTTGGTGATGCCCGTACGATTGACACACATGTAAAGAAATTGCGCAATAAAATGGGAAAATATGGTAGTTACATCAAGACAATCTGGGGTATGGGATACAAATTTGAAGTTAGTGAGGAGTAGTGCCTATGAAACGCTCGATGCGTACAAGACTGATTCTCGTTTTTTCAACAATGCTGATTTTAATCGTTTTTTGTATGTGCACAGTTAATGTGTTTTTGCTGCCGAGATACTATCAGATGACAAAGGTCGCCCAAATGAAAAGAGTCTATTCGCAGGCTTACGATATATGTAAGGGGATAAAATGGGCAGAACAGTCTTCTGAGGCGACCAATAATGTTTATGATAAACTCGATATTTTGAGTAGTAATTCCAATGTAGATGTCTATGTCGTACAGATTGAGGCTTATGCAGATTCCGGTGATCTTGCCAGAGTCCAGTGCGTGTATCCGACAGACTCAGACCGCGTGAGGGATGCGATGTGGCAGCAGTTGGGAAAATATGTTAAAGCCATATATTTTAACGAGGCACTTGGAGAGAATTGTGTACGGTTGAGTAAGACCGACAACTGTGAGGTGTATAAAGTATATGATGAGCGCATTGACTCCAATTTTATTGAATTAACAGGAGTCCTTCCTGACAATTATTGGATGTATCTTCGGACCAATTATCAAAGCATAAATGAGAGTGTCAAGGTGTCAAATCAGTTCATGATTTATGTGGGGATTCTGGCAGTTATTTTTGGGGTGTTTGCTATGCTTTTTGTCAGCAACCAGTATACAAAACCGATTATGAAACTGGCAAAGCATGCAGAGAATATGAAGAAATTGAACTTTTCATCCCGATATGAGGAAGAGCGCGATGATGAAATCGGAATTCTTGGCAATAGTATGAATGCGCTCTCGGATAAATTAGAAGAGACAATTTCTGAATTGAAGACAGCGAACAATGAGTTGCAGCTTGACTTACAGAGGCGCTCGGAACAAGAAGAAATGAGACAGGAATTTTTGGCTAATGTTTCTCATGAATTAAAAACGCCGATTGCGCTTATACAGGGCTATGCAGAGGGGCTCATTGATAATGTTAACGACGACAGTGAGAGCAGAGAATTTTATTGTGAGGTCATTGTTGATGAGGCCAACAAAATGAATAAGATGGTCAAGCGGCTATTGAGTCTGAATGAATTAGAATTTGGCAATGGGAAAGTGCGGATGGAGCATTTTGATTTGAATGAGATACTGGATTCTGCCGTGAATTCTAATGAGATTTTATTCAAGAAAAATGGAGTTGAATTATCGTATAGCAGGGGCAAAGAACCGGTTCTTGTCTGGGCGGATGAGTATATGATTGAAGAGGTTGTGACCAATTATATCAGCAATGCGTTGAATCATGTGAAGTATGAAAAAAAGATAGAAATTAAAATTGTGCCGCAGGAAGGAAATGCCCGTGTGAGTGTTTTCAATACAGGAGATCCAATCCCGGAGGAAGATGTTGAGAAAATCTGGTCGAAATTCTATAAAGTGGATAAGGCACATACGAGAGAATATGGGGGCAATGGAATTGGACTTTCTATCGTGAAAGCGGTTATGGAAGCACATAATCAAAAGTATGGTGTGAATAATTATGATAATGGAGTGGAATTTTGGTTTGAATTGGATACAAAAAATACACTGATAAATGAAAGTGTTGATTGATGAATGAAGTTTTTTGTGATATAATAAAGAAAATATGTATGATTTGGAATAGGAGGAGAATAATTGAAACACAATCGAATATGGATTTGTCTTGTTGTTGCATTGTCAATAAGCCTCCTCTGTGGTTGTATGGATGTGAAGAATTTATCAGAAGAGCAGGCAGACATGGTAGCTGAATATTCGGCAGGAGTGTTATTGCGCTATTCCGACAAATACGAATTTCGTCTGATTACAGCAGAGCAGATTGCAAAGGATAAGGCAGAACAGGAAGCAAAGAGTGGGGCGACTGCAACGCCGGATGTGTCAGCGACGCCGATTCCGGAGAGTACAGATGAACCGGATTCTCCGGAAAATCAATCTTTGGAAACTACAGAGCCGGCTGAGGAGAAGCCGGAAGACAAAAGCATTCCGTTGAATGATATATACAAGATTTCCGGATTGGATTTTTCATATCAGTCCTATGAATTCTGCAATGAGTATCCGAAGAATGCTAAAGGGAAAGTTATACCGGCTCATGCGGAGAATGATGAGACATTATTGGTTATTACATTTAATGTAAAGAATACATCCGGGGCAGATAAGACTGCACATTTATCAGCAAGAAATATTCAGTATATGCTAAATGTTGATGGCAGCAAGATTCAGTTGCAGAAAGGAAGCAATATGATGGTTCTCTCCAATGGGGGACTGGATTATTTGGATACAAAGATTAAGAAAAACAAATCGGAGAAAGCGATTTTGATATATCGTCTGTCAAAGGAACGGGAAAAGGCAACTAGCATTATCTTGTCAGTGGAAGAAGACGGTGTATCATCTGAGATTAAGCTGCGATAGAAAGAATATTTTTATTATCGACAAGAAAAAGGAGGAACATATATTATGGCAGAAGAAACAGGTATTTTGTTAGAGAGTGGTACAAATGAGTTGGAGTTGTTGGAGTTTGTTGTTGGCAATCAGCACTATGGAATCAATGTAGCAAAAATAAGCGAACTAAGCCCATATCAACCGCCGACTTTAGTCCCGAATGCGCATGAATTCATCGAGGGTATTTTTATGCCGCGTGAAGAGATTATTACGGTAATTGATCTTGCGAAAGCATTGGGAATTAGACGCAGCACAGATGATGGGTCTAAGGATATGTACATAGTTACTAATTTTAACCGTCTGCGCACTGCTTTCCATGTACAGGAGGTATTGGGAATCCACCGCGTATCATGGCAGGACATTGCAAAGCCGGATTCAACTATTAATGGTAATGGAAAAGGTATTGCTACCGGTATCACAAAATTTGGTGATAAGATTATCATTGTTCTTGACTTTGAGAAGATTGTATCGGAAATCAATCCGGAGACCGGTTTGAAATTATCGGAGATTGAGGAGATGGGAGAGCGCAACCGACATGATTGCACAATTTTGATTGCTGAGGATTCACCGCTTCTTCTTGAAATGTTAAAGAAATGTTTGATTCAGGCAGGATATACGCATTTGATTCCTACTACGAATGGTTTGGAAGCATGGAATAAACTGGATCGAATGATGGAAGAGGGGGCTGTCATTGGCAAGGATGTATCTCTTGTCATCACGGATATTGAGATGCCTCAGATGGATGGACATCATTTGACAAAGAAGATTAAGACGGATGCAAGATTCGATGGCCTTCCGGTTGTCATTTTCTCTTCTCTTGTTAATGATGAAATGCGCAGAAAGGGCGAAAGTCTTGGTGCGGATGCTCAATTGTCTAAACCGGAGATCGGAAAATTAGTTCACGAATTGGATATATTATTGGGTTAAATACACGACGGTAGGAGGTGTACCGGTTTGGATAACACAAACATGGATAATGCTAATGAAATCGAACCGGAAGTTGAAGAAGATATCAACCAGTTACTGGAACTTTTATCTCAAGAATCAACGGATGATGATATCGATGAATTAGAGGAAGAAGAAACTTCCTCTAATTCTGATGCACCGGTTTCTGTGGATTCGCCTGTGGCCGACCCCGAACTTTCGTTGTTTGCGGATGAGGAAGGGGATGCTATATTTGCTGACTCTCCGGAGGCGTTAGAAGAAGAGACAACAGATTCGCAGTCGGATGAAGGAAAGTCTGTGGATGATATATTTGGAGATGCATTATCAGCGGTCGGATATAGTGAAAAAGAAGATACCGGCTTAGATGATTTGCTCGCTTTGGATGAAGAATCCGCTGGTTCTGATGATGAGGCGGTGGAAGAGGATACCAAAAAGAAAAAGAAGAAAGAAAAAAAGAAAAAGGAGCCAAAGCCGCCAAAGGAGCCTAAACCGGAAGGAGAGCCGGGATTTTTCCAGCGTGTGTTTGGCAATGTTATTACAGAACAGACAGCCGAGGAAGAAGCAAGAGAGCGAGAACTTGAAAAGGCAAGTGAAGAAGAGAGACAGGCAGCTAAGGCTGAGAAGAAGCAGCAACAGGCGGCTGAAAAAGCGGAGAAGGCAGAAGCTGCCAGGGCTGAGAAGGAGAAGAAAAAAGCCGAGAAGGCAGAACGGGCTGCGGCAAAAGCGGCAGAGAAAGAAGAAAAGAAACGTCGGCGTGCAGAGTTAGAGGCGACAGAGGTTGTCGGAAAGATTAATCCGATTGGTGCCACGATCGTCATGATGTTTTTTGGATTGGTTTGTGTCGCAATTCTTTTGGGAACGCATACTTTTTCTTACTCTCATGCTGTGAATGTGGCCAAAAGTGAGTTTGAGAAGAAAGATTATCGCTCCGCATATAATTCCATTGCAGGTGTTAAAGTGTCGGAATCGGCAAAAGAGATGGAGGATAAAATTCGTATTTGTATGCAGCTTCAGAAAGAACTCGATTCTTATGAAAATTACTACAAAATGCGTATGTATTTGGAATCTTTGGATTCTCTGATAAAAGGAATTCGGAGTTATGATACCAATATGAGTAAGGCTGAGGAATATGAGATTGTCAGTCAATACAATGAACTGGAAAGTCAGATTGCGTCATCGTTGTATAGTGAATTTGGTGTGACAGAAACAGAGGCGCGCAGAATTATCAGTTCAGAGACGCAGGAAGATTATACTGCGAAATTGGAGGCTATTATTAAGCAGTGGGAGGCCCAAAATGCGCAGGATGAAAAATGAAACGAACGGATTTGACGTTGATTTTTACAGGAGAGTATTTCTATGATTGCGATTGTGGACTATGATGCAGGTAATATTAAGAGTGTAGAAAAGGCGCTTCAGCATATTGGTGAAGCGCCCTTAGTGACGAGAGACATTGACAAAATAGTAAGTGCTGATAAAGTGATTGTTCCAGGCGTTGGTGCTTTTGAGGATGCGATGGAGAAAATGAACCGGTTTGGGCTCACAGATGTTCTTCGCAATGTGGCAAAGAGTGGAACTCCGATTTTGGGAATTTGTCTTGGATTGCAGCTCTTCTTTGAGCGAAGTGACGAGTCAGAACATGATGTCCGTGGTCTGGGACTTTTGCCGGGACAAATTGTGAAATTCCCGGAGAAGGAAGGTTTTAAGATTCCTCATATGGGATGGAATTCTATTTCCATCAACCCCGAGTCGAGATTATTTAAGGGGATTCCGGATAATTCTTATGTATATTTTGTTCATTCTTATTATTTGCAGGCACAAGACGGCCGGGATGTTGCTGCCACTACGGATTATATTGTGGAGGTTCATGCTGCCGTTGAACACGAAAATATATTTGCAACACAGTTTCACCCGGAAAAAAGCGGGGAGACAGGGCTTGCTATTTTGAAGAATTTCGTTGCTGTATAGATTGGAGGTACATATGTTTACCAAAAGAGTGATCCCATGTCTGGATGTGAATAATGGCAGAGTGGTAAAAGGAGTGAATTTTGTAAATCTCATTGATGCGGGAGACCCGGTATCCGTTGGTGCGGCCTATGGCGAGGCAGGGGCGGATGAACTGGTCTTTCTTGATATTACAGCTTCCAGTGATGCCAGAGATATTAAGGCAAATATGGTTCGTAAAGTGGCAGAAACAGTTTTTATTCCATTTACTGTCGGGGGAGGCATACGGACGATTGATGCTTTCCGCATGATTCTTCGTGAAGGGGCGGATAAAGTGGCTGTCAATTCGGCGGCTATTCTCAATCCGGATTTAGTCTCGGAGGCAGCAGATAAATTTGGGCGACAATGTGTTGTTGTTGCGATTGATGCTAAGAGAAGAGAGGATGGGAACGGGTGGACAATATACAAAAATGGCGGTCGCGTTGATATGGGGATAGATGCTGTTGAATGGGCAATGAAAGCGGAACAATTGGGAGCCGGAGAAATTTTGCTGACAAGTATGGACTGTGACGGTACCAAAGATGGCTATGATATTGAACTTACCAGAACAATTTCGGAGAATGTAAATATTCCGGTAATTGCCTCGGGGGGAGCAGGAACGAAAGAACATTTTTATGATGCTCTTGTAGAAGGAAAAGCAGATGCCGTTTTGGCCGCATCCTTGTTTCATTTTAAGGAATTAGAGATTATAGAATTAAAAGAGTATCTGAGAACCCGTGGAATAAGTGTGAGATTGTAGAGGACAGAGGAGAATGTCATGGCAGGATTAACAGGAGAGTGGGAAACGGCGCTTAGAGGAGAGTTTTCAAAGGATTATTATAAGAAACTCTTCCTATTTATAAAAAAGGAATACAGTCGTGTGCCTGTGTATCCAAAGTCGGACGAGATATTTACGGCATTTCATTTGACTCCATTAAATAAGGTAAAGGTTGTTATTCTGGGGCAGGATCCTTATCATAATGAAGGACAGGCGCA
>CAMVIN010000104.1 GCA_947167565.1 uncultured Clostridia bacterium
AAAGTGTTAAATGTTAAGCATTTAGATTGGTGTTATAATAATATTGGATTAAAAAATGAAGAACAGGGCTTGATTGATTTGCAAGAATTCTTGTGTTACTATGAGGAGCTAAAGAGGAGAAATTCATGAATTTTATAGCACATAGAGGATATTGGGAGAAACCCGAAGAAAAAAATACAATGAATGCAATAAGGAAGGCTATGGAATATGGCTACGGATTTGAATCGGATGTAAGAGATATGGATGGGAGGATTGTCATATCTCATGATATTGCTAATCGTTCTTGTCAGGGCGTGGAAGATGTATTTCGTTTGCTGAGAGAGTTTAAAGATAGTTATTTTTTTGCCATTAATATAAAGGCAGACGGATTAGTGGGTTTTTTGAAGAAATATATAAAAAAATACGAAATATCGAAATACTTTTTCTTTGATATGTCTGTACCTCAAATGATTGAGTTCAGAAATTTAGGCCTAAACTTTCTTACACGACAAAGTGAGGTTGAAAAAAATCCCTGTCTGTATGAAGAGGCATATGGAATTTGGGTTGATGGTTTTTGGTCCACTGACTGGATAACAAAAGGATTGATTGAAAATCATTTAAATAATAAAAAGAAAGTCTGTATTGTGTCGCCGGAACTTCATAATAACAAAAAGTATAAGGATTTCTGGAAACGCATAAAAGGATATGATGTAAATTCAGATAATTTATTTTTATGCACAGATTATCCGGATCAGGCAAAGGAGTTTTTTTATGGGGACTAAAATAAAAGCGATTTTATTTGACATGGATGGAGTGCTTATTGATGCGAAAGATTGGCACTATGAGGCACTGAATAAGGCGTTGGGATTGTTTGGAATAAACATTGATTATTATGAACATTTGTCCACTTTTGACGGATTGCCGACAAAAGTAAAGTTGGAGATAATAAGTAAAAGATATTATCTGCCAGAAGAATTACATGTTTTTATAAATCAGTTAAAACAATTGTATACAACGGAAATGGTATATCAAAAGTGCAATCCGATGTTTCACCATGAATATGCTTTATCCAAATTGCATAAATCCGGCTATCGAATTGCTGTTTGTTCGAATTCAATAAGAAAAACAATTGAACTGATGATGGAGAGGGCAAAGTTAGAGAAATATCTAGACTTAATTATTTCTAATGAAGATGTGAAAAGGTCGAAACCTGATCCGGAAATATACAATAAAGCAATTGCTGAATTTGGAGTTTTACCAAGTGAGTGTATTGTTGTTGAAGATAATATAAATGGAATCCAAGCTGGTATGGCAAGTGGCGCGAATGTATTAGAGGTATCCACTGTTTATGATGTAAATTATGAAAATATTATGAGGAAAATCGGAGAGTGTGAAAATGATTAACGTTCTACTGCCTTCAATGGGAAAATCAAATTTTTTTAAGGACGCATATTTCCCCAAATCATTAACAGAGATTACGGGGAAAACAATGCTTGAGATGGTAATAGAAAATTACAAAAATTTAAGCAATAAAAATTATATTTTTGTTCTTTCTGAGGATGATTGTAGAAAATTTCATATAGACTCTTCTATCAAAAATATAGAACCATTGAGTAAGATAATAAAATTAAATAAAATGACTGCTGGGGCACTTTGTACATGCTTGATGGCAGTGGAATATATAAATAATGACGAACCACTTATTATTGCAAATAGTGATCAAATTATTGATGTTGACTATCAAAAAATTTTAGATTACTTTGATGAGATAAATGCAGATGCAGGAGTGATAACATTTCCTAATATACATCCGAGGTGGAGTTATGCAAAAAAATGTGGGGATAAAGTGATAGAGGTAACAGAAAAAAATCCATTCTCAAAAAATGCGATTGCAGGGGTTTATTTTTTTAAGCGTGGGGCAGATTTTATTCGAGCTGCTGAAAGTGCTATAATTAAGAGAAATTGTTTGGAAGATAAATATTATATATCCGCATCTATTAACGAGATTATTCTTATGGGGAAAAAGGTAGGATACTTTGATATAGAATTGGAGAAATACCACTCTTTTTATTCTCCGGCTAAAATCAAGGAGTATGAGGAGGAATATTATAAAAATGAAGATAGATAAATTGGAGAATATGAAAAATGGGTGGTTTGTTGGAGATTTTATTCCCTCAGTATATAAAACGGGGGCTTGTGAGACCGCAGTAAAATCGTATAAAAAAGGAGATAAAGAAAAAAAACATTTTCATAAGGTCGCAACAGAAATTACTGTTATTGTAAAAGGAAAGGTAAGGATGTTTGATTGCCAATATAACGAGGGAGACATTATTGTAGTTGAACCGGGAGAGGCTACATCTTTTGAGGCCTTGGAGGATACTATAAATGTTGTTGTAAAAGTGCCATCAGTTGAAGGAGATAAATACGAGGGAGATGATTTAGAATGTTGAATATAGTTATACCAATGGCTGGACGCGGAAGCAGATTTGCTAGAGAAGGATATGAGTTGCCTAAGCCCCTCATTGATGTACATGGGTACCCTATGATTGAATATGTAACTAAGAATATAACGCCAAAGTGCGAACATAAGTTTATTTATATATGTCAGGAAGAACATTTAATTAAGTATAATTTAACAGAAAAATTATATGAGATTGCACCGGGATGTGAAATTGTTACGGTAAATCATATAACAGAAGGAGCTGCTTGTACAGTTCTCTTAGCAGAACGATTTATTGATAATGATGATTTTTTGATGATTGCAAATAGTGACCAATATGTTGATATTGATATTGACATATATTTGAATTCAATAAAGGAGCATGATGGTCTAATAATGACAATGCCGGCTACAGATCCCAAATGGAGTTTTATTAAATATGATGTAAATGGATATGTAACAGAAGTTCGAGAAAAGGAAGTTATCTCTAATGAGGCCACAGTTGGAATTTATAATTATAAATCCGGAAAAGATTTTGTTAAATATGCCCGAAGAATGATAGATAAAAACGTGCGAGTGAATGGTGAGTTTTATGTTGCTCCGGTGTATAATGAAATGATACAGGAGGGGAAGACTATTATTTTTTATAATATAGGCAATAATATGCATGGTCTGGGAACCCCGGAAGATTTAAAGGCTTTTTTAGATAATAAATGAGAGCTTGTTTAGAACTAAACAGTATGATATGTGGAGAAAGGATTGAGGAGAGAATCCTATGGACTATCGATGCTTGGATGGTAAGAAAATATCTATATGGGGAACTGAAATGAAAGGGAGACAAGCATATATACATCTTAGGACGATTGCCAATGTACATTGTTTTTATGATACGTATGCTAAAAACTGGGGAAAAGAATTTTGTGGGTTGCCGGTAAAACAATGGATTCCGGGCAAAATGGAAGAAGAGATTATTATAATCTCTGAGAGCTGGGAAATGGTTCCTAAACTTGTGCATTTTGGACTGAAGCCATTTAAGGACTTTATCCCGTACTCTTTTTTACTTGATCGAATTGATGAGTACGGCGAACTGTATCAGTTTATGAAATTAAGCAAAAAAGAAAGTTACTCTGATTATTTGAATGAAAAAAAATTAGCAATCAATTTTGGGTATTGCCATTCAAGATTTATTAATCATTTACTCGTTTTAGACGAGAAATTTAATAGTGAATATCAAGTGGTAAACATACCATGTGTGCATTGGTTTCGTAATCGTACCGAAGAAGAGATAGAGTTGTATAATATATTTATAGAAGATGAAGTATTATTTCAGAAAGTTGATTTATTTATATATGAAACAGTAAAAGAAAATGATCAAAAGATTCCAATGAATGTGCTGAAAAAATATTTGAGAGATAATTGTGCTCTTTTACATTTTCCACTATTGAATTTTTCGGGATATTTTCCACAGTTATATAAAAAAAGAAAAGATGCAGATACATTATCAATGTATAATGTCAGATATTTTGACAGGTTTATTGATGACTTACTAATAAAAGGGGGAAATATAGATAATATTTGCAGAGAAGTAATGTCTGATGATTTCCTATCAAAAAAAGAAATTGAAAAATGGTTAAAAAAGCAAATGATTCTTTTGAAGTTAAGCGAGAAGAATTGTGATATTAAAATTGCAGATTTTGTAGAAAATAAATTCAATAAAATACAATTATTTGCATCTCCTGCCCACCCTACATTACATTTACTTGTAGAAGTAAGTAATCGTATATTAGATTATCTTTATCCTGAATATAAGCATTCATTGCAAGAGAAAATTGACCTAAATCATGAAAGTAGAATGTTTTCAGCAGGATTTCTTACAGTAGGGACGGATGATTGTATTATATATCCATGTGTAGAAAAAACTCTAAAATTAAATAAGATTTTAAAGAGTTTTATGATTTGTTGTGATTCGGGAATAAGAATTCCACTATCGAGAGAAGAATATATTTATGAATATGCAAGATTAAGAAAATATGAATTGAATGTGGACAGTATATAAGATAGAAATTGTCTGGAATTTGATAAATAAAATATTGAAAGGGATATATCTATGAGTGAAAAAATTGAGACTATATTGAGAAATGCTTTGGCAGAAGTCAATGAAACAATTGATGAAGATGATAAAATCGAATATGGAAAGAATGTTTCTCTTCTTGGCGATGATGGAATTGATTCTTTTGCGTTTGTATGCCTTATTTCTTCTGTTGAGGAGGAGATTGAAACAGTGTGCGGAAAAACTATTAATTTGATGGATGACCAAAGTTTATTTGAAGATAATAATAGAAATCCGTTTGAGACAATTAGCACGCTTGAGCAGTATATATCAGAAAAAATGACTGGAGATTTGTGATGCTTGAAAAAATAATAAAACAGATGGAAGAACATCAGACAGATTCTGCCATTATCAGCAATGACAGAATATTTACATATGGAGATTTACTGAAATCTTTCCGGGCCTTTTTAAACAGATTGGATGAACTGGAAATTCACTCACCCATTTTGGCAGTAAGGGGAGAGTTTAACGTGGATACCATCGGACTGATGCTGGCTGCTATTGAGAGTAGATGTATCTATGTTCCTATTGCAAGAACCATCTCCGATATTGATTACTATCTGCGGACTGCACAGTGTGAATATCTCTATGACATGGAAAAAGATACTTTTGAAAAACTGGACTATGCGGTGGAGCATCCGCTTTTGTTGCAATTGCGCAAAGAACATTCTCCCGGTCTGATTTTCTTTTCCTCCGGCACTACCGGAGAGCCAAAGGCAGCCGTCCATGATATCCGCCCCTTTATTCGTCGTTTTGAAGAGCCTGGGAAAAGTTTTCGTATGATTGCCTTCCTTTTATTTGATCATGAGGGCGGCTTTAACACAGTCATGCAGTCTATCTCTAATGTGGGGACTCTATGTACGGTATCTGATCGCGCACCGAATGAGGTGTGTCGCATCATTGAAAAATACAAGGTGGAGGTGCTCCCGACTTCACCTACCTTTCTCCAGATGCTGTTGCTTGGTAAATACTACAAGCGGTATGATTTGAGCAGTTTGAAAATCATATCTTATGGAACAGAGCCTATGCCGCAGATTGTACTGACCGGATTGAATCAGGCCTTTCCTTCAGTAAAACTCAAGCAGACTTATGGACTGACGGAACTCGGGGTTATGCGTACAAAATCCAGATCCTCGGATTCCCTTTGGGTCAAGATAGGAGGAGACAGCCATTATCAGACAAAGGTAGTGGATGGGATTTTATATATAAAATCTGATATGGCTATGTTGGGCTACCTGAATGCAGAGGCACCGTTTGACAGTGATGGCTGGTATAATACCGGCGACCGGGTTGAGACAGATGGAGAATATTTTTTGATAAAGGGACGCGACAGTGAACTGATCAATGTCGGCGGGCAAAAAGTTTATCCGACAGAAATAGAGAGTGTCATCATGGGAATTGACGGCGTTTCGGATGTAATTGTCCATGGTACACCAAATGCAATCATGGGCATGGTCGTCGCAACAGACATTTATCCGCAGGAAAATATCTCGCGCGAAGAATTAACAGACAGAATAAAACAAACTTGTAGAGAAAAACTGGAAAAATATAAACGACCGGTAAAAATCAATTTTTCTGACAAGCCTTTTCATTCAGAACGGATGAAAAAGACTAGGCGGAAGAAAACTTGACTTTAGTATATTAGTGTGAACAGTAGGAGAATAAGATGAAATTTTCATGGCTTTCAGGGAAAAAAATTTCCATCTGGGGAACTGCCAATTATGGAAGAGATGCATTTGTGAATCTTTCTCCAGTAACAGAGATTTTGGGTTTTTATGATTCAAATTATGCAAAGTGGGGAGAAGAGTTTGCAGATGGTATTAAAGTCAGGCAGTGGATTCCCAGAGAAATGGAAAAAAACGAATTTATTGTGCTTGCCTCAGATTATTATGCTGAAATTATTCCCGATTTATTAAGTTTCGGGCTTAAGCCTTTTCTTGATTTTATACCCTATGTATTTTTTAAAGTTGAATATATTGGTTACGAAATGATCTCGAATTTTATAAAATTGTCAAATAATTGGGAGGGCAGTTATCAGTATTTTTTGCAAGGAAAGCAACTTGCGATTTTTTTTGGCAATTTTCAGATGGATAATCTGCAAAGAATAATGGCATTAGATGATGAGTACTCTGAAAAATATGAGACGATACTGACGCCTTCTATAGAGTTTATAAATTCGCCTTATAAATACGAAAGTGAAATAATAAGAAAATTTATTGCTGATACAGATATTATAAAAAGTGCTGATTTGTTTTTTTATCAAATCACAGATAGTTATGATATTCTGGAAGAGGTAAGAGCGAACTTAAAAGATAACTGCGTACAAATAAGTGTTCCAAAGTTGGATTTTTATGGATATTTTCCACAAATAGTTTGCGTTGATGATTATATTGAAAAAAAGGTTGTTTTAAAAAGTATATATAGAGACATTTTTATTGAAGAATTTATGAAACAATTCAAAGATAATGAAGAAGATATAGATAAAAAATGTAACCAGATTCTGAATGGAAACTTTTTGGATGATGAGAAGATAAGGCGATGGATGACGGATTGTATTGAGACTTTAAAAATATTGGAGCAAGAAGCAGATATTAAAATAAGTGATTTTATAGAAGAAAACTGTTACAAACAGCAATTATATACTTCGCCTATGAATCCAGTTTATCTTGTATATTTAGAGTTGGCAAAAAGGTGTTTAAGAAAGATTGAAAATCTTGCCTTGTCTGCTGACTCGCTCTTAAATATAAGTAATTATCATTTGTTGTCAGATAATTATATGGTTACAGAAAAACAAGGCTGTGTTATTTATCCGTGTGTAAAAAGTGCTATAGAATTGGAAGATACTGTTGATATCGTGATTGAGAGAAATATATATGGTCAGTTAAAGTATTCCTCGTATGAGACTTTTATAAGGAATTATATTCTTGGAGTTATTTGATAGGAGAAATAAAGGTATGAAAAAGATAATGATGCTTGGCGGAAATTATTTTCAAATGACTGCAGTAAAGGCGGCAAAACGCCTTGGATATTATGTGATTGATGTTGATTATCTTCCCAATAATCCTGCACACAGATATGCAGATGAATATCATAATATTAGTACAATTGATAGGGAAGCAATTCTAAGGCTTGCCGAGAATATTAGAATTGATGGAATTCTTTCCTATGCCTCTGATGTGTCAGCCCCCACTGCTGCATATGTAGCAGAGAATATGGGGCTACCAACAAATGCTATTGAAACAATTGATATAATGACAGATAAAAGAAAATTTCATCCTTTTTTAAAAAAAAATAATTTTAATTCACCTAAGAGTGTGAATGCGAATAGCAGAGAAGAAATATATGATTTTTTTGCTCAAGTTGATAATGGTTTTCTTATAAAACCTTCCCACGGCTCAGGGAGTAAAGGGATAAGTATTGTTAAATCTAAAGAAGAAATTGAAAAAGCGATAAAAAAAGCAGAGAAATATTCTCAGAACCTAGTTGCTGAAGAGTTTATTGAACGCTCGGGATATCAATTGGATTTCGATATACTCGTTATTGATGGAATTATTGTTTTTTTTGAGCCGGGTGACCAACATTGTGATACTAAATGCAATCCATATGTTCCTGTGGGTATTAGTTTTCCATCATTGATTGACTACAATAGTAAGCGAAATTTAAAAATATCAATTGAATCTATTTTGAGAAAATTAAATTTTAAAAATGGTGTTGTCAATGTTGAAGTTATCTTTGGTAAAGATGGCAAGGCTTATATAATAGAATTAGGTCCACGCGCAGGAGGAAATCTTATACCAGACGCTATAAGAAAATCATTTGATGTTGATTTGGCAGAGTGTGCAGTTAAATCAGCATTGGGAGAATTGAGAAAAGAGGATATAGGTTCCTATCAATTTTCTAAGTGCATTTCTTCTTATATTTGGCACTCGAATAAAAATGGTGTTTTTAAATCGCTGTCTATATCTAATGAACTAAAAGAAAAAATTGTTTTATCGGACTTATTTGTTGCCAAGGGGGATACCATTTTTCGCTATGAGAATGGAGGTTATGGAATTGGCGCTGCTCTGTTGGAGTTCAATGATAATAATGAAATGATGTCGATGATGGACAATATGAACGAATTTTACAAAGTCGAGGTTTATTAAATCACTATGAGTAGAGAAATATCTTTTAATGTTCCGGTATATTTACCGAAGGGAGTCGAATACATAAGAGAAGCAATTCAAATCAACCGAAGAATGAATGGAGATGGGCCATTTACCAGAAAATGCAGTGCATGGTTTGAAGACAAATTGAAAACAAAAGCACTCCTTACAACATCATGTACCCATGCCTTAGAAATGGCTGCGATATTGTTGGATGTACAACCGGGAGATGAAGTTATAATGCCTTCATTCACGTTTGTATCCACGGCAAATGCCTTTGTAACCCGTGGGGCTAAAATTAAATTTGTTGATATTCGTAAAGATACAATGAATATTGATGAGAATTTGATTGAGCAAGCTGTCACAGAAAAAACCAAAGTTATTGTTCCGGTGCATTATGCTGGAGTCGGATGCGATATGGATAAAATTATGAATATTGCGCAGAAATATAATATTGCTGTAGTGGAAGATGCTGCTCAGGGGATGATGTCCTCCTACAAAGGAAAATCATTGGGGACAATTGGAGATTTTGGAACCTTTAGTTTTCATGAAACAAAAAACTATACAATGGGGGAAGGCGGAATTTGTCTGATTAATAATCCTGAGTATGTTGAGAGAGCGGAAATAATTCGTGAAAAGGGAACAAACAGGGCTAAATTTTTTCGTGGTCAAGTAGATAAATATAGTTGGGTAGATATGGGCTCATCATACTTGCCAAGTGAAATAAATGCAGCTTATTTATTGGCTCAATTGGAAATTGCCGATGAAATCAATAATAACAGATTAGAGACATGGAATCGGTACTATAATGGCTTAAAAAAACTGGCATTAGAAAATATTATTGACTTGCCCATTATTCCATCTGAGTGTAAACATAACGCACATATGTTTTATATAAAGGTTAAAGACTTAAAAATGAGACAGGAAATTATACGGTATTTGAAAGAAAATGGAATCGGTGCAGTTTTCCATTATGTACCTCTCCATACATCTAATGCGGGTAAAAAATATGGAGAGTTTATCGGAGAAGATAATTACACAACAAGTGAAAGCAATAAACTAATTCGTCTGCCAATGTATTATGATATTTCTGACGCCGATATAGATTTTGTTATAAAAAAAATATATGATTATTTTCAATTATAATTAAGCATTGAAGGTGGTTGAGCATGCGTAAAGTTCTTATTTTTGGAACTTCTTTCTTTTCAAAAGAATTATATCAATATATTAACTTTGAATCCAAAGACACAGTTGTTTTAGGATTTGCATTGGATGAAAAATATATAGAGGATGATTACTTTTGTGGATTAAAGATATATCCGTTTGAAAATTTAAATGAATATTTTGATGCCAATGATTTTGAAATCATACCATCTTTGGGATATTCAAAAATGAATGAAAACAGAGAATGTCTATTTGAAAGATGCCGTGAAAGGAATTACAAAATTGGTTCATATATTAGTCCGACAACAATTCTTCACAGTAATCAGATGGGCGAAGGAAATATCATTTTTGGAAATGTAACGATAGAATTTGAGAGTATTATCGGAGATGGAAATATAATCTTGGCAAATGCTTATATAAGTCATAATATGCAAATAGGGGATTATAATTATGTATCAGGAGCTGTCATGTTCGGGGGAGCAGTTCAGGTGGGAAATAAAAATTTTTTTGGAAAATCTCAAATTATTAAAAAAAATATTAAAATTAA
>CAMVIN010000105.1 GCA_947167565.1 uncultured Clostridia bacterium
ACACTATGAGCAATAATAGCAGAAACAAAAATAACATTCTTTTATCCTCCATTCTGTAGTCTGAATCAAAGAATAGCCCTAAAAAAAGCGAGACTTTTACTGCACAAAAAATGCAGTAAAAGTCTCGCTTTTTAAATATACTCCGGAGAGTCATCCTCTCGTACTGACGAAATATATCACGCAGCCTCAATTAACCACGTAAGCTACTCCCTAATACCAATTTCAGTATATAGGCCTCTAACTACTTTGTCAAGTATTTCCTAATATCTTCTGCGTCTCTGTCAGCCACTGCTCTGCTTCATCCAGCCCTTCCTGTGTGAAAGGAAAGTCTCTCGTAAGAGGTTCTTCCTCTGTCTTTTCCAATATATACGGTCCCCTCCACGCTGTTACGGTCAATGCCATATTATCTTCGTCCCCGCCTTTGGCAATACGAAAACACATGCCTTTATAACTTCCCTTAAAAACACTTTTTTTATAATAATCAATGCCATATAAAATTATATTATCCATCTTTGGGCTCCTTTCAATTCTACTGTTTATTATCATTAGTTTAACACAAAATTACTTCTGATAACATAATTTAACAAAAAAAACTTGAAAATATCACGAAAACGTGGTTTACTATATTCGTATGTTTTTTAGAGACAGAAATATTTTCAAAACAGAGAGTGAGTGAAGACAATGAAGAAAGTTGTAAAATTCGGAGGAAGTTCACTGGCAAGTGCCGAGCAGTTTATGAAGGTAGGCGATATTATCCGCGCTGATGAGAGCCGTCGATATGTCATCCCTTCTGCACCGGGCAAAAGAGATTCCTCGGATACAAAGGTTACAGATATGCTCTACCGCTGCTACGAGCTGGCAGAAAACGGTCAGCCGTTCAACAAGCAGTTAAACCAGATTAAAGAGCGCTACAATGAGATTATTCACGGTCTAAAGCTGGATATGACATTAAATGATGAATTTGAGGTAATCAAAAAACAGTTTACAGCGAAAGCCGGTTCTATGTATGCCGCTTCCCGTGGCGAATACCTCAATGGAAAAATTATGGCGAAATATTTGAACTATGATTTTATTGATGCCGCTAACGTCATCCGTTTTCACAGAGACGGAAGTTTTGATGCAGAGACCACAGATCACTTGCTCTCTGAACATTTGAGTGCAAGCGAGCGCGCTGTCATTCCGGGATTCTACGGCTCCATGAAAAATGGTACCATTGTTACCTTTTCCCGTGGTGGTTCTGATATTACCGGCTCCCTTGTAGCAAAGGCAGTCAAGGCCAATCTCTACGAGAACTGGACGGATGTTTCCGGTTTTCTTGTAGCAGACCCAAGAATAATCCGGGATTCCGCAGTCATTCATACAATTACTTATATGGAACTTCGCGAGCTTGCCTACATGGGCGCATCTGTTCTACACGAAGATGCGATTTTCCCAGTAAGAAAAGCCGGCATTCCAATTAATATACGAAACACAAATGCACCGGACGATGATGGAACTATGATTGTGGCAAGTACCTGTCGCATCCCTAAATATACAATTACCGGCATTGCCGGCAAGAAAGGATTTGTTGCTGTCAACATTGAAAAAGACATGATGAATGCAGAAATCGGTTTTTGCCGTAAAGTTCTTGGTGCCTTTGAAGATAACGGCATTTCTATCGAACACATGCCTTCCGGAATTGATACGATGACCGTTTTCGTTGACCAGCAAGAATTTGAAGACAAAGAGCAAAAGGTGATTTCTGAAATTCAGGACTCCGTCCATCCGGACACAATTGATTTAGAATCCGACCTTGCACTCATCGCTGTCGTCGGACGAGGCATGAAGAGCACCAGAGGAACTGCCGGAAGACTTTTCTCTGCATTGGCCCACGCTCATATCAATGTAAAAATGATTGATCAGGGTTCCAGTGAGCTGAACATTATTATTGGTGTTAAAAACGAAGATTTCAATGATGCAATCAAGGCAATCTACGATATCTTTGTGGTAGCTCAATTATAAGCATTTTGTTGCTCTTTACTTTGTACGTATCGAAAGAATGACCATCGGCAAAACCGATGGTCATTCTTTTTTCTCTTAGTTCTCAACTGCTGCCTCTACAGTATCGACAGGATCCAGTTCCTCTTCTTTCTCAACAACTTCGATACCTGTCGGAATTGATTTTTTCCATTTTCCAAATGAACTTGTCCCAAGTGAACTCTTGCTCACGATAGAGTTATCAATCATAAGTCCGCTGCAAGTTGCATGGATTCTCCAATGCTCTCCGGCACCACTGTATTCACGAATAATTGTGCGCCCTTTCTTATTGACATATCGGTCACTCTTCTTAGTCAGACTTCCCTCTTTGTATACACCAAGTTCAACCAGTCTCTCTGCCACTTCATCCATACTTTCATACTTTCCGAAATATAGGGCAACATGTCCTTTATAAGCAAGAACCTGCCCTAACTCAAGGCTGTCATAACTGGTACCGCAATTCTGTTTCTTAATATTTCCATAACTCTTCTGGCTCTCCCATGAAGCCTCATCCGTCTCTTCATCATAGACACAGTCCCTAAATGTAATTTTGACTCTGTAGGAATTCCAATCATAAGACGTAGGAGCACTGCTGCTCTTCTCACCTTTCGGCGAAATCTTGAGATTTTTAAAAGATTCACCCTTGGTCTTATTTAATTTCTTGTTAGCTACTTTTTCCAAGGCTTTCTTCACATATGTATTGCACAGATATCTTCCTTTTCCCGTACCATATTTTTTGCCGAGAAATCCCTTTGCAATCGCTTTTTGATAAACATCATCCGTGACCTCTTTATCAAAGGTCTTCTTAATCTTCGTATCCGAAGATTTTGCTTCTGTTACAATCCCTGCATTCGTCCCCTGCGATACAGCGATTGAGGCAACTAATCCCAAAACAACCAGTTTCTTTCTCATGTTATTCATTTTTTCATCCCTTTAATTTATTTTTTTACCAAATCTCTGAAAATGAGACGGTACATGACATATTGTAACATCTTTGTAATGTTTTTGCAAGTTCTTTCTACGATTGTATACATTTTTTTGTAATTTTTTCTTTCCCACTGACATATTTTATAATAACGTATGCTAATTTCCGGCACAAAAATCAGCCGGATCGGAGGTAAATCATGTGCAGTATTTCCGGTTTTTACAATCCTGACGCCCGATTTACATCAAGGCGTGAACATTATTCTCATATACTGTCAGATATGAAAAGGGTGCTTTACCACCGCGGTCCAGATGAGAATGATCATATTCTCACAGACCACTGCGGACTGGCACACACCCGTCTTTCCATCATAGACCTTGAAAACGGTCACCAGCCTATGACAAAACAAACAGGCGATTACGCAACTCATATCATTTACAACGGAGAAATTTATAACCTTAGTGCGCTTAGAAATAAATTAATTGAGCGAAATATAACAATTGAGACAACCTCAGATACCGAAATTATCCTGTTATCTTATTTGACGTTCGGAGCAGGCTTCGTCAAAGAACTGGATGGCATTTTTGCCTTTGCCATCTATGACGAACGCCACAACACTCTCACACTTTTCCGTGACCCTTTTGGCGTAAAACCACTCTTTTATACGATGTGCGGCGATACACTCGTTTTTTCCTCCGAGCCAAAGGGCTGTTTTTGTTTTCCCGGAGTTAAAGCTGAACTGGATGCATCCGGCCTCAATGAAATTCTCTCCCTTGGACCGGCGCGCACACCCGGTTCCGGTGTGTTCCGTGGATTTTACGAATTGCGTCCCGGCTGCTATATGACCTGTAGTAATTATGGCAGACACACTACAAACTATTTCAGACTGGAAAGCCGTCCCCATTTTGATTCCTATGAGGAGACAGTGAAAAAAACATCTTTTCTGGTTCAGGACGCCATCCGCCGTCAGATGGTTTCCGATGTGCCAATTTGTACGTTTTTATCCGGTGGCGTTGACTCCAGTGTCGTGTCAGCAGTCTGCGCATCGGAGTTAAGAAAAAAAGGAGAACGCCTTACTACCTTTTCCTTTGATTTTACTGAAAATGATAAATATTTCAAAGCAAATTCTTTTCAGCCGTCACAAGATCGCCCTTACGTAGACAAGATGGTGGAATTTTTAGGCTCCGAACATCACTATCTCGAATGCAGTAACACAATGCAGGCAGACCTTTTGACTCGTTCCGTGGATGCCCATGACCTTCCCTGTATGGTCGATATCGATTCTTCTTTGCAATATTTCTGCGAACAGGTAAGTCACAGCCACAAAGTCGTGCTGACCGGCGAGTGTGCCGATGAAGTGTTTGGAGGCTATCCGTGGTTTCACCGGGAAGAAATGCTAAATTCCGGTACATTTCCGTGGACACCTTCTCTTGAACCCCGCAAGGCACTATTGTCCCCTGAGCTAATTGATGCTCTTAATATGGATTCTTATGTGCAGCAAGCTTACGAAAAAGCGGTAAGTGAAATCGACATTCTGCCGGGCGAAGATGAAGTGCAGGCAAATCGACGACGTATCGGCTACCTCAATATCCGCTTTTTTATGCAGACACTCCTCAACCGTATGGATCGCACCAGCATGTATTCCGGATTGGAAGCGCGTGTCCCGTTTGCTGACAAAACACTGGTCGATTATGTATTTAACATTCCCTGGGAGATGAAGGCAAAAGACGGCGTCGTAAAAAACATTCTGCGTCAGTCTGCAAAAGGACTGCTGCCGGATGAAATCTTATTCCGCCGCAAGAGTCCCTATCCAAAGACCTATCATCCCTACTACGAAACTCTGCTCGCCGGACGTCTAAAAGAAGCTCTCAGTGATGGTCAAAGTCCACTCAGAAGTATGTTAAATCTTACTGCACTGAATCAGTTTCTCGATAACCCGAAAGATTATGGAAAACCCTGGTACGGTCAACTGATGGCGGGGCCGCAGATGATTGCCTATCTGCTGCAGATTGATTATTTTCTCAGAAAGTATCAAGTAAGAATCGTTTTGTAATATTCATAGCGCGGCAGAGAATTTACTCTGACCGCGCCTCATATAAGTTTTTCCCATCCAGCCATATAAAATTCCTGTAACTGTCCGACATAGATATAAGCGTCCTCTCTCGGCATATCATGGATTACAATCTCTGCAATACCGCTAAACATTCCACTTGTAATGATGTGAATCAAATGCCGGTCAATATCCGGAACTATTTCTCCGTTTCTCCTCATTTTTTCAATAAAGTTTTGAGTAGATTCCACTTCAAGTTCCACGATATTGTGGAGAAAATTTTCATAAAGGGTTCCATCACTACAGCAAAAAATAAGTTTGAACCGATCAAAATTATCATAGATATATTCCGTCATCCACTTTATCCTTATCCCCGTCTCTTCCCGCAGATGCTCCATCTCTAACTGACGGTTCCACTCACCAAAATCCCCCTGCGGCTCCATAAATTTTTTCATTACAACAGCAACATATGGTTCTACCAGTGCCGCAAACAACTCTTCTTTACTTGAGTAATACCCATAAAAAGCCCCTGTTGTCACATCCGCATTTCTTACAATTGTTCGAAGAGAGGCTTTCTGAAACCCATTTTTTAAAAATTCGCGGATTGCAGACTGATGTATTTTTTCTAATGTAGTCACCTTATTACCTCCATATCAAAAAATCACCCGTAACATAACAGCGTTATATCACAAGTGACTGAATGGAGTCAATGGAGTTATTGATAAAAATTTATCATTTAATTATTCCGGAATTATTTCTCCCGCAATTTTTAAATTCATTGACAACAGCTTAGCAAGAAAGTACAGGATTCCCCTCTCATCCTCCTGCCAGATGCGCTGCCCCTCTGTCTCTGTACAAATCAAATATCCGTCGATTTCCTCCTTCATGCCGATTCGCACAATCATCAACGCACAGACTCCCATTTTTCGCAAAACACCATACAATCGCGGACTTGAGTTTTTTATTTGAATCAACGTATTATCGGAATACAATTCATCCTCCATAAACCGGGTAATGTCGCTGACATCCTCTTTCACCAGACTATCAATGGCAGAATGCATCTGTCCTTTTTTATCAACATAGTAGCAATTTGATATTTGAAACTCATCCCTCAATAATGGCATCGCACATTTGAGTTGATTCACAAAACCGGAAGTCTGCTCTATTTTTTCAGCAATTCCCTGCATACACACCTGCACACCGCTTCTCGCTATGTTGGAAATTTCCAAATTACCATGCTCTTCTTCAACATAGATTGTAAAGCAATTTCTTCCTCTGTTTTTTCCCTGATACAATGCTTTATCAATCAGCGCAAATAATTCTTCGTACGTGACAGCATCATGTGGATATGTTGCACAGCCGGAAGTTCCTGTGACGAACAACTCATTCCCCTCTACGGTCAGATTTCTTCGCAAAATCTGTTTTCTTACATACAAATCTTCAAAAAAGTCCTCTTTTTCTTGATACCCAAAATCCCGTAGATTGATAAAAATTAACTCGTCACCACCAAATCGCCCTGCCACTCCAAATCCGGCAGAAAAATCTGCCAAACCTTTTGATATCTCCATCAATACAATATCTCCTGCATGATGTCCATAAGTATCATTAATATATTTAAAATTATCCAAATCCAATATTGTAAATGTAAATGGCGTTTTGGATGCGATAAGCGCCTTCGCAAAATCAAGAATATACCCTCGCGACACAATGCCGGTAAGCGGATCGAGAATTTCCTCTAACCGAATTTCATCCAGAAGTTTATCAAAATAACTGTACTTTCTCAACTGCGGGACACTGTACATAATCTGTGCATGCTCCATCTCTTTTTTGCGCCGGAGCACATCCGTCACATCCGAAAAACTTCCGACAAGGCCAACAATCTCACCATCACCGCCATAAATCGGTCTCTTGGTAGCAATAATATCTCTTTCCTCACCCCTTACCATGCATTTTCCCTGCACCTTATATGTACTCTCGCCGTTAAGGACACGCAGTTCATCCTGCCGGAATGGTTCCGGATTGTTGTGCCATCCCATGTCTTCATCCGTCTTTCCCAATAGCACATGAACCGATTCAAAACCGTAAAAGTCAAGAAACGACTGATTGGCTCCCACAAAACGCCTCTCTTTGTCTTTCCAAAAAATACAGTCCTGTGCGGAATCTATTATTTCATCAAACAACGAAGCATTCATCTTCATTTTCTTAATCACCCTTTTATCTTTACCTTTTTATCTTTACTTTCTTTACGAAACTCCATTTTCCGCAAATTCTACTGCTATCTGAACCAATACAATATGCTCTTACACGGACATAATAGGTCTTGCCCTTTTTCAGCTTCCTTACAGTCAATTTACACTTAGATGTGATGACTTTCTTTTTTCCTTTGCTAAATTTTTTGTTACGCGCATATTGTAACTCATAACCTTTGCTGTTCTTTACCTTTTTCCATTTCACAATAAATGATTTTGCCTTTTTGCTCTTTAGCGAAATCACCTTCGTTTTTTTCGGAGTAGTGTCCTTTTTTTTCGTTGCTGCCGTTTCCGTAGAAGTCGTATCATCCTTCGTTGCTGCCGCTTCACTCATGGTGGTACCGTCTTTAATTTCGGTATTGTCCGATTGATTGGTTTTATTTCCGTTACCATCTTTTTCATTAGCATTATCTTGTACTTCAGTATCTGCCGGTGTCTCCCCTGCCACCTCACTCGCACTATTAGCCTCTGCCTGCTCCGCATAAGTCAACTCTGTTATCTTTCCATACGAATCAACGGTTCCCGCCGTCTTAACGCTAATCTTTGACAGGTCTATATGCATAGCAGGGCGAACGCCAAATCTGTCATGACTGACATACAAGCCTCCCTCCATTACCCAGCCGTTAAAATTAATATATGATGCAGATGCCGTTGAACTGTCCGACGAACGAAGCCACCAGTAACCGTTCCCCTCATATCCTGAATCCCTGACACGTGCTGCACCATTGATATAGCCATAATCCGTTGTCTGTGATGTTCTTGTACTATCTGCCTTTTTGTAGGTCTTTCCAAAGCCATATTCGCCATTGGTAATCTCTTCTACGGATAGCAGATACACCCTGTCACTTATCGTAGAACCATCGTTGTTTATGTCCGTAGAAATAATTGCATTTTTTTCATCCTCACTAAATGCCGAGTTAATAAAAGCCTGACTGCCACCGGCATAATCTCCCGTTCCATTTAACCATGCCCTAAGAGAACTCGTCTCCCATGTGCAGGCATAATCAGAATGCACTTTACCATCGGTGCCTTCCTTGTACTTGGTATTGAATGGCTTGCAGTCAACTATTCTGTCTGCCAGCAAAAAGGCATCATCACCATTTACAGATAGAACTCTCCACTCAATGGGTTTCTTAGTAAAGGTTACATTCTGCTTATATCTGCCAAAATATACACAATCCCATGTGGTACTTCCGCCCGCTGCCTTAACAGGCTTTGAATACTCTGACGCACTTCTGTTCGATGCCTTGGTCACTGCTCCGTCAGATGTCACCTTTCCCGCATCCTTTATATAGGAAGATGAAAGATTAATATGAAGCGCCGGGCGTACCCCAATATTGGTTCGAAACACGGTACCGTAGCCCAGATTGAGAGCCTTGCCCTCCGTTCTGATTCCCGTAGTATCCATCATATACCCAACAAATGAGCGAAGCCACCAGTTGCAGCTTCCGTAATTATCCGTAAGTCCGCTTCGTACTGCGCCACTAATATAGGCATGGTCAGTTCCCTTAGCCTGTCTTGTCTTACTTTCTTCAGTAACCGTAGTGTCAAAGCCATATTCAGCATTAGACGCCTCTGTAGTAGACAGCAGATACACCTTATCGTATGTTGTCGGGTCAGTCTTTGTCGGGTCACCTACTTTTAAATAGTCCGGTATCTCATTGATCACTTCTGTCGTTTTTATGTCTGCGCGCTCTGCCTCAGTGAACGCCGTATTAAAAAATGCCGTAGCATCATTCTCATAATCTCCGATTCCATTTAACCACGCACGAAGAGTGCTCGACTCCCATGTACAACTGTAATCAGGATACGAATTGCCGTCACTATCCGTTTTTTCGCCAACACTCTTCTCATTAAAACTCTTGCAATCAAGTGCTTCATCTGCCAAAAGAAAAGCATTGCCTGAAGCATCAATATCAAGGATTCTCCACTTAACAGGCTCTGCCTCTGATTCTTCCATATTCTGATAATAGTTGCCAAAGGTTACCTTGTCCCATGTAGCCTTACCATATTCGTCAATTCTTGGATTCGTGATTTTGCAGTCATTTGCCGCATGTACCGTAACACTGTTACTCGTCATTCCAAATACCATAGATATTCCCATGACAAACGCCAATAACTTAGATATTTTTCCTCCAAAAGATTTCTTCAGCATCTTAGATTTGCCCCTTTCAATTTCTCCAACCTCTCCACAGATAGTCCGGTCAATGATAGTATTTCCTCATCCGACATATCTTTTTCCAGCATTTTAATCGCAACCTGCTCTATTCCTTGCTCTATTCCTTGCTCTATTCCTTGCTTTATTCCTTGCTCTTTTCCTTGCTCTTTTCCCTTCTCAATTCCCTGTTTTATTCCTCTATCAATATAACTATCCAGAACTTCACACATGGTCAATCCCTCCTTCTTTTTCTCTCTTTTAATATATTGGTCATAATATCTCTCATCTTTCGTCAGAACACTGAGAAGTTTCAGCATTTCATCAACATGTTTAATAATCTTTTTGTTGTTTCCTACATTCTTCGGGTCTATTCTCTTTCTCCGGAAGAAATCCGCTACAATGCCAAAATCGCTTTGAAATTTCTCAATCGTCTCCTCTGGCAACCACGCTACATTCACTACATGAATACGATAATCATTGACGTAGGAAACCAGTTCATCCGGAATGTCAATCTCCTCCGATAATGCCAAATGATTCTCCCATTTTATATCCGTCCCAAAGTATAACACAATCGTAACAACAGGGACTGGGGCTGTTTTTTTCAATAACATGCTTCGATACGCCGCCCCATCATAGCTGATTATGCGCAGGGGCATATTCTTATCAATCTTCGTCTGGTGCTCCAGTCCAAACAAGGCAAACTGCACCTTTCCCTCTGACCAGTATTTACTCACATCTCTTTCCTGTTCGTGCAGTCTGCTGTCATCAGCTTTATATTGTGAAATCGGACTACCGGTAACAAGACTGTCTTCTTTTACTCTTCTCTCACCATGAAAAAGCAGAACATTTATAATGTCTGAAAAAACATCATTATAGTCTGCCAGTACTCTTTCTGCTATATCTTTTTCTCCCATTCTTACTCCTCTCATTATATGTTTTTTCCTTTGCAAAGTCAACCAGAGCATTTCTTTCGTTTATAG
>CAMVIN010000106.1 GCA_947167565.1 uncultured Clostridia bacterium
GGTCACAAGAATGAACTGAATTATGCGAAAAGCATGGAGGAATTGAAACTCGAAGAGCAGAGGGCGGTTTACGACAGAAAAGTATTGGAACTTGAAAAAGATGCGGCAAATGCCTCCAATAAGGCAAAGAGTGATTTCCTCGCCAATATGTCTCATGAGATAAGAACACCGATGAATGCGATACTTGGTATGGATGAGATGATACTCCGCTCCTCATCGGACGATTCGGTGAAGAAGTACGCGCTCAATATTCAAAGTGCCGGGCGGACTTTGCTGTCAATTATCAATGGAATTCTAGACTTCTCTAAGATTGAGTCGGGGAAAATGGATTTAATTCCGGTAGAGTACAGTTTTTCGTCCGTTATGAATGATATTGTCAATATGACGATGAAAAAGGCGCAGGACAAGGGACTTGAGTTTAATTTGAAAGTTTCGGAAAATATACCATCAGTTCTCCGCGGGGATGAGATACGGGTTCGTCAGGTCATGCTCAATCTTATCAACAATGCGATTAAATACACTCATGAGGGAAGTGTGTCGGTTGATGTGTCATTTGACAGGATAACTGAGATGTTACAGGTCAAAGTAAAAGATACGGGGATAGGGATCAAAGAGGAAGAGTTTGATAAACTTTTCGGCTCATTCCAGCGCCTTGATGAAAATAAGAATCGAAATATAGAGGGGACGGGGCTGGGACTTAATATTGCCATGCGTCTTGTCGAGATGATGGAGGGAACCATCGATGTCAGTAGTCGATATGGGGAAGGCACATCATTTACAGCAAGGATGAAACAGGAGATTGTTGATGAGACACCGGTTGGGGATTTTGCACAGAATATAGCAAATATTCAGGAGCACACCGATGAATACAGACCTTCTCTTGTTGCACCGGAAGCCCGGGTTCTAATTGTTGATGATAACGAGATGAATCTTGAGGTAATCGAGTCTCTTCTTGATGATACAAAGATAAAAGTTACAACGGCAGCGTCAGGGAAAGAATGCCTTAATATTTTAAAGGAAAAAACCTTTGATGTGATATTCCTTGACCAGATGATGCCGGTCATGTCGGGAATTCAGACTCTTAAGGAAATAAAAAATCAGAATTTGTCTGGAGATACACCGGTAATAGCGCTTACCGCGGATGCTATTGTGGGGGCCCGCGAGAATTATGTGAAGCAGGGGTTTAATGACTACTTAAGCAAGCCGGTCATGTATGACGCATTAGAGGCAATGCTTGTAAAGTATTTGAGAAGTGATCTGATACAGAGAGAATCCGAAAAAAAGAAGGAAGAAAGGAAATGGGAAAAGACAACTGTAATAGCGATAAGTGAGTCCGCAGAAGAACTGCGTGAGGTTAAAACAGTTATTGGAAATTATTGCAAAGGTGTATTTGTGAGAGATGAAAAGAGTGCTTCAAAATATTTGGAAAAGAAATTGATGGCATCTGAGAAGAAACGGAAAGACCGGTAATACTGTTGTTTTGGCTTCCTTGCCAGAAATCGCAAGATATGATACACTATATCAAGAAAGCGAATATTGGCATTTGTGTTGAAAAAAAGAATAAAATAGTACAGTGAGGGGGCTGAAAAGAATATGGCAAAAATATTAAAAGATTTATTAGAAAAACTAGAGTATGAACTGGTACAGGGGAGCGTTGACACAGAAGTCGTTGACCTCGTCTATGATTCAAGGAAGATTACGGAAGGAATGTTATTTGTGGCAATTGACGGAACCGTTGTGGATGGTCATAAATTTATTCCAGATGTTTTGAAAAAAGGAGCAAGTGTTGTCGTTGTTGAGAAGGATGTCACAATTGATAACAGTGAAGTTACCGTTGTCAAGGTGAAAAATGGGCGCGAGGCGCTCAGTAAGATGTCCGCGGCCTATTTTGACTATCCGGTGGAGAAAATGATTTCTATTGGTATTACAGGTACAAAAGGAAAATCTACAACTACTTATATGGTTCGGGATATTATTGAAAAATCGGGAAAAACCTGCGGAATCGTCGGTACAATTGGTGTGGCAATTAAAGGTAAGGTGACACCAACGGAGCACACGACGCCGGAGTCCTATGATTTGCAGAGATATTTTAAAGAGATGGTAGATGCGGGCTGTGACTACATGGTGATGGAAGTGAGTTCACAGGGAATTAAGATGGACCGTGTGGCGGGAATGCATTTTAATTATGGAGTCTTCACCAACCTGTCACCGGATCATATCGGGCCGAATGAGCACAAGGATTTCGCTGAATATCTGTATTGTAAGAGCCGGTTGTTCCAGATGTGTGATACCGGCATCGTAAACGTGGATGATGAGCACTGGGAAGAACTGGTGAAAGATGCTACCTGTGAGATTAAGACCTATGGGCTTGTAGATGAAAAATCTGGGGCTGAAGTTTTGGCAAAAAGCCGGCCTGACATGTATGCGACAGGAGTAGAACATGTAAATGACGGCGGAAATCTTTCCATGAAGTTCCATGCGAACGGTCTTTTGAATGGGGATGTTATTGTGGGACTGCCGGGATTGTTTAATATTTATAACGGCATGTGTGCCGCTACAGTAGGAGCTCTGCTTGGCGTGGAGCAGGATGTGATTCTTCATGCGTTGGAACATGTAGAAGTGCGTGGCCGGGTGGAGAGCGTTCCGGTGGGGAAGGGACGAGGATTTTCTGTCCTGATTGATTTTGCTCATAATGGAGTGAGTACGGAGAGTGTGTTAAAGACTCTGCGTGGTTATGAGCCAAAGCGGATTGTGGCGATTTTTGGATGTGGCGGAAACCGGAGCAAATTGCGTCGTTACGAGATGGGGGAGGCAGTCGGAAATCTGGCAGACCTTGCTGTTGTGACGAGCGATAACCCGAGGACAGAAGATGTCATGGATATTATAGAAGACATTAAAGTTGGTCTTGCGAAGACAAAGGGCGAGTACGTGGTGATTCCGGACAGACAGGAAGCGGTTGATTATGCGGTACAGAATGCCAAAGAAGGTGATATGATTATTCTGCTTGGAAAAGGGCACGAGGAGTATCAGGAAATCAATGGAGTGAAACACCACTACAGTGAGCGTGAGGCGGTGGCAAATGCGCTGGCAAAGTTGGAATGATAAAATACAAACGATAGAAAAACAAATGATAAAAAATATAAAAAGAAAAATACAGATTTTCTTGCATTTTATAAGGAATATGGTATACTTGAGTTAATATTGCACATGGGTGTAAATATCAGACATGGATATGTCGATATACAAATTGGTAACGGATGACCTTAATTTTATGTTCAAAGGAGTGATGTACATGAGCGGAATTAGTGATCTTTTTGGAACGTCAGGTTCCACTTCGACAGATATGTACAGCACGCTGTTCGGTTCGAGCAGCAACACTTCGGGTGCAAGTTCTTTATCTTCTTCTCTTGGGGATTATAACCTGATTCGAAGCGGTGCGTACAAGAAATTACAGCAGGCATATTACAGCAAAGTGGCAAAGGATTCTGACAGTGATGTCGAGACGATTAAGGGCTCGGGAACAACAGACAGCAAGGCGAATCTTTCTACGTTGAAAAGCGCAGCCGGCAAGTTGAAATCTTCTGCACAGACGCTGCAGAAGAAAGATTACAGTAAGACAGAGGATGCATTAGAAGATGTAAAGAGTTTCATCAGTGACTACAACAGTACGTTGAATGCGACAAAGAAGTTGAATTCTTATTCCATTTTGCAGACGGGTGTCTGGGCGACTGAAGCGATGGGGGCAAGTGAGTCCACGTTAGAGAAGCTGGGGATTACGATTGGCGAAGACAATACGTTGAAACTTGATGAGGAGAAGTTCAAGAGCGCAGATGTATCTTCGTTGAAGGCATTGTTTTCGGGTAGCGGTTCTCTGGCCGACCGGATTTCAGCCAAAGCGTCTTCACTGGAGCTGCAGAGTGCAAATCAGATTGCTGTCAATTCAGGAAAGGGCATTTACACATCAAGTGGTACGATTGCCTGAGATTTATGTGAAGTTAAGAGGTTTTTAGCGGCACAAATGGGAATCCATTTGTGCCGTTTGTGTGCAGGAGTGTGAGGGATTATGTATCGTTTTTTTGTGCCGGAGGAGAATGTTGGTGATTTGGAAATTCGAATAACCGGCGATGATGTCAACCATATTCAGAATGTGCTTCGCATGACGCGGGGGGATGAGGTTGTTGTTTCTGCGGGAAAAGGAATTGACTACATTTGTAGTATAGAGGAGTTCCAAGAAACAGAAATTATTCTTAAGAGATTGGAGGATAAGCCTTCTATCACAGAACTTCCGGTAAGAATTGTTTTGTTTCAATCTCTTCCTAAGAAAGATAAGATGGAACTTATTATTCAGAAAGCTGTGGAACTGGGAGCGGCAGAGATTGTTCCGGTCAGTTCGAGACGCTGCGTTGTGCGATTGGATGGGAAGAAGGCAGAGAAAAAACTGGTTCGCTGGCAGGCAATTGCGGAGTCGGCGGCCAAGCAGAGTGGACGGGGGATTATTCCAAATATCCATGAGATTATAAGTTTTAAAGAAGCACTTGCTTACGCAAAAGAGTTGGATAAGCTGCTGATTCCCTATGAGTTGAGTGATAATATGAGTGATTCTGTCCAGGTGCTCCAGGAGGCTTCGGGGACAGGGAGTATTGGTGTTTTTATAGGTCCGGAAGGCGGTTTTGAGAGAGGTGAGGTGGAAGAGGCGATTGCCGCAGGCGCAGTGCCGATTTCTCTCGGAAAAAGAATTTTAAGAACAGAAACAGCGGGAATGACAACATTGTCTATTTTGATGTTTTTAATAGAGTCCCGTCTTGGAGGAAAATAAATTGGAATGTTATTTGGATAATGCGGCGACGACAAGAGCGCTGCCTGAAGTTTGCGAACTGGTATCAAAGGTAATGTATGAGGAATATGGAAATCCTTCCTCACTTCACAACAAAGGGCTTGAGGGTGAAAATCTGGTGAAAGAGGCGGCGCGGCGAATTGCGAAAACTCTAAAATGCGAGCCTAAAAATATTGTTTTTACCTCGGGAGGAACGGAGAGCAACAACATGGCGCTGATTGGAACGGCGCTGGCAAATAAACGGAGTGGTATGCATATTATCACGACCTGTTTTGAACACGCATCTGTTCATGAGCCGCTTATTTATCTTGAAAAATTAGGATTTGAGGTTACTTACCTTCCGGTAAATCGTCAGGGGCATATTGAGATAGAAGTGTTAAAAAAATCGTTGCGCCCAGACACGATTCTTGTCTCGGTGATGCTGGTGAACAATGAGATTGGCTCTGTTCTCGATGTGGCAGAAATCTCCCGGATTATCAAAGAATATAATGCTCGGATTGTTTTTCATGTGGATGCCATTCAGGCGTATGGAAAAATGAAAATTCAGCCAAAGAAAATGGGAATTGATCTCATGAGTGTCAGCGGACATAAGATTCACGGACCGAAGGGAACCGGATTCCTGTATCACGCTGATAAGGTAAAGATGCACGCCTACATGCACGGTGGGGGACAGCAGGGAGGTATGCGTTCCGGTACGGAAAATGTTCCGGGAATTGCGGGACTTGGACTGGCTGCGGAGAAAATGGATGGGACACTGGCGGAGAGAAGAGAGCATCTCTATGAGATAAAAAATAATTTTATTGAGCAGATAAAAGAGATAGAGGGTACTATGGTCAATGCGTGTGAACCTCCGGATTTGTCTGCGACTGCGCCGCATATAGTAAGTGTTAGCTTTGACGGTGTCCGCAGTGAAGTTCTTCTTCATGCGTTGGAGGACAAGGGGATTTATGTATCATCTGGTTCGGCGTGTTCGTCCAATCATCCCGGTATAAGCGGAACACTAAAGGCAATCGGTGTACCGGAGGATCGACTGGACTCTACATTGCGTTTTAGTTTCTCCAGGTTTACAACCGGAGAAGAAATTGATTACACAATAGGATGTCTGAAGGAACTGGTACCTGTTTTGGCAAGATATCGAAGGCACTGAAGGGAAATCAATATTTTGTATCATAATAAGTGATAGAAACAGAAGAATGGAGGATTATATCATGGTACGGGCGTTTTTGATTAAATACGCAGAAATCGGAATCAAAGGAAAAAATCGTTATCTTTTTGAAAATGCACTGGTGCGTCGGATTCAGGAGCGCTTGGAGCGTTGCGATGGGGAATATCTTGTGGAAAAAGAGCAGGGACGCGTGTATGTAGAGGCGTTATCAAAAGAATTTGACAGGGAAGAGGTCATGGAGGCGTTGACGCATGTGTTTGGTATAGCCCATATCTGCCCTGTTGTTCTTGTGGAGGACAAGACCTTTGAAAATGTGTGCAGAGAACTGGTGGCACATATGAAAGAGGAATTAGGAGATCGCCCGTTCACTTTCAAAGTGTTTGCAAAGCGAAGTGATAAAAGTTATCCGATGGAGAGTCCGGATATATGCATGGAGGCCGGTTCCTATATTTTGGAACACATGGAAAATGCAAAAGTAGACGTGCACAATCCTGAGATTCCGGTATACATAGAAATTCGTGGTCGCGCTTATGTATATGTGACGAGCGTAAAGGGACCCGGAGGGATGCCTGTTGGATCGAGTGACCGTTCCATGCTGCTTTTGTCAGGAGGAATTGACAGTCCGGTTGCCGGCTACATGATGGCAAAAAGAGGAGTTCGCATTGAGGCGGTTTATTTTCATGCACCACCGTATACGAGCGAGAGAGCGAAGCAGAAGGTTGTGGATCTGGCTCGTCTGATTTCAGAGTACACAGGACCAATTCAACTCCATATTGTGAATTTTACAGATATTCAGTTGTACATTTATGAGGAGTGTCCACACGATGAACTTACGATTATCATGCGCCGCTATATGATGAGAATTGCTGAGAAAATAGCGAAGGAACGTCACTGTCTGTCGCTGATTACCGGAGAGAGCGTGGGGCAGGTGGCGAGTCAGACAATGCAGAGTCTGGCGGCGACTAATGCTGTTTGTGAACTTCCGGTATTTCGTCCGGTTATCGCATTTGACAAAAATGATATCATAGAAATTGCAGAAAAAATTAACACCTTTGAGACATCCATCCTTCCGTACGAAGATTGTTGTACGATTTTTGTGGCAAAACATCCGGTCACAAAACCGACAGTAGAGAAGATGGAGGCTTCTGAAAAAAAATTGGCAGAGAAAATTGATGATATGGTGAAACAGGCAATTGACGAGCGGGAAATAATAGAAGTAAGACCGGGAGAGTGAGTGTTTAATCGTTCAGCACCCTCATTCGTAGCTGCTTCGCAGCTACTTCATGTGGGCGGTCAGAGTGGCGTTGCCACTTGTCCGCCTTGTGGATTTATGGAAATTCCATCAGGAAAGTAAACTTTCCTTCCGAAATTATCCATAAATCCACAGGGTGCTGAACTAATAACAAGAAGCGGCGGCATGATTGCCGCCCCATTGTAAGTAACATACCCAATATTCGATTGTGTATCCCCGAATTATTCAACAATAAATGGAGCAAGCTTGTCGAGGATTTCCTCCACCTGACTCTCGCTGTGAATGTTCAAATCAATCGGTTTTGATAAGTCAAGACTGAAAATACCCATGATGGATTTTGCATCGATGACATATCGTCCGGAAACTAAATCGAACTCGGCATCGTACTTGGTCACTTCGTTGACAAAAGATTTAACCTTGTCAATCGAGTTCAATGAAATCTGAACAGTTTTCATAATAATCCCTCCTTTAGGTTTTGAAGTTTCACACTTCACCTATTATATTATTATGAAGATGAAAATATGTCAATATAAAATATTTACGATGATTCGGAAAAAAAGAGGAGTTTTTTTATGAAAGTTGCATTTTTAACCCTTGGCTGCAAAGTTAATTTTTATGAGACAGAAAAGATGTCAGAGCAGTTTCGCCAGAAGGGCTTTGATGTTGTTGATTTTCAAGAGAAGGCAGATATCTATGTGGTAAATACTTGTACAGTTACCAATATTGCGGATCGGAAATCCAGGCAGATGCTTCACCGGGCAAAGAAAAAAAATCCGGATAGCTTTGTTGTCGCTGTTGGCTGTTATGTGGAGAGTGGAGGTGAGGAACTTTTGGCGGATCAGGCGGTCGATGCTGCTTTTTCCAATAAAGAAAAAGAGTCTGTCGCTGAACGAATCATAGAACGATTTTATGCGGAACGACCGGATTATCGCATGGATAATACAGAGTCTTGTACAACTGCAATAGATAAAAATGATGTCAGTGGAAACAGCGTAGTTTTGCAGCACGACCGGACGCGGGCATATCTTAAAATTCAGGATGGCTGCAACCAATTCTGTACATATTGTATGATTCCCTATGTGAGAGGGCGCGGCGTTCTTCGCAGTACACCGCCGGAAGAGGTCGTGATGCAAGTTGAAAAACTGGCAGAAAAGGGGTATAAAGAAGTAGTGCTTACAGGAATTCATCTCTCGTCTTATGGTGTGGATTTAGAGTTGAAAAAAGAGTCTGAGTACTATAGCGCAATGGATTTTATACAATTAGAGGGAATGCCACTTATCCGTGTAATGCGGGAGGTGTCAAAGATTGCGGGGGTTGAGAGAATCCGGCTCGGTTCAATGGAACCTCGGATTATTACGGAAAAATTTTTGAGGGAACTTACAAAACTGCCAAAGGTCTGCCCTCATTTTCATTTATCCTTACAAAGTGGATGTGATTCCGTGCTTCGTCGCATGAATCGTCATTACACAACTGTAGAATACAGAGATAAGGTTGATTTGCTGAGAAAATATTATGAGAATCCGGCGATTACTACAGATGTCATTGTGGGGTTTCCGGGGGAGACGGAGGAAGAATTTGAACAGACGCTCTCTTACCTCAAAGAAATAGAATTGGCGGATATTCATGTGTTTAAGTATTCAGAAAGAACCGGAACTCCGGCGGCAGCGATGAAGGATCAGGTCAGACCGGAAGTGAAAAATCAGCGGAGTGACCGCCTTATAGCAGATACAGAGCAATATCGAAAGAAGTTTGGCTCACTGTTTACTGGAAAAAGAGAGAAAGTGTTGTTTGAGGAGACTTCTGTAGAAAACGGAATCCGCTATCTTGCCGGACACAACGAGCGGTATGTGAAGATTGGCGTATTATACGAAGAAGCAAGGGAAAAAGGCTATCTTCCGAATGCAATTCATGAAATTGTTGTCGAAAAAATTCTCTCGAAATAATGAATAGTTATAAAATTCTCTTGATAATTTATGACAAATATATTACAATATAATTAACTTCGAAAAGGACGTGAGAAAATGCAGGAGATTAACAATACGCAGTATTTTAAAGTTGACATGGACACAGATTATGATGTACGTGACGTGATTTCATCTGTTTATACTGCATTGACGGAAAAAGGCTATAATCCTGTGAATCAGATTGTAGGGTACTTGATGTCCGGTGATCCAACTTACATTACCAGTCATAAAGGCGCACGCAGTCTTATTATGCGTGCAGAAAGAGATGAGATTATAGAGGTTTTTCTTGAGGACTATATTGAGAACAATTTAAAGAAGGATTAAGGTTTTGGCTTGAAGATTATGGGACTTGACTATGGCTCTGTGACTGTCGGTGTGGCAATCAGTGATTCCATGCTGTTGACTGCACAGCCCATAGAAGTGATAAAGCGAAAAGGTGAGAACAAACTGCGGCAGACTCTGGCACGAATTCAAGAATTGGTGACGGAGTATGGCGTTGAGCGCATTGTACTCGGCTACCCGAAGAATATGAACAACACTGAGGGGGAGCGGGTGGAACGCACGAAAGAATTCATGGAAAAACTGATAGCAAGAACCGGCTTAGAGGTTGTATTGTGGGACGAGCGGCTGAGTACGGTATCCGCTATGGACGTGTTGAAAGAGGGCGGTGTGCGCCCGGAGAACCGAAAAACCTATGTGGATAAAGTTGCGGCAGCCCTTATTTTGCAGGGGTACTTGGATTCCATACGTGAGTAAATCAGGAGGACAATATGTCGGAGAATAGTAAAATTATGCTTACAGCTGACGATGGCAGCGAGGAGGCTTTTTTTGTGTTAGAAAAAGCTGATATTGCCGGAGTCTCTTATCTTTTGGTGACAGATTCTCTGGAAGAAGAGGATGCAGATGCGTTAGTGCTCAAAGAGAAAGAAGAGGGTACTGACGTTATTTATGATGTAGTGGATGATGAAGAAGAATTGCGCATTATTTCAAAGTATTTCGAAGAATTATTAGAAGATGTAGAACTCCGCATGGAGTAGAAGAGATGGAGGAAAGATTTTGAAGAAGAAAGAAGTAACCGGGAATGAGTCAGTAAAGATTATTCCTTTGGGTGGTCTTGAGCAG
>CAMVIN010000107.1 GCA_947167565.1 uncultured Clostridia bacterium
AATCTTAGATGTATTCACACCGATATTTTTCCCTTCTTCGTAATTTGTCACCCAGACTGTTCGTTTACTCTCCAGCGTCTTAGAGGCAACACAGACAAAGACATTTTTCTGCTTATCTGTCTGATTCTTAACGCCGCATCCGGAAACGAGAACATTCTCCTCTGACAGCGACATAGTTCCCAGTGAATACCCTGTATAATTGTCCCCGATACTACCATCGATTTTCTGTAATGTTCCATAACCGGAAGGACTGGAAATGGATTTGGCAACAGAGGTAACCGTGAGAGACACTCCGCGCGGATATGCATCCCCCAAATCAGAGCGATAAATATATTTTCCATCTGTCCCAATCAACTGCTGAAACGAATGACTGACATAACCGGTTGAGAGATTCATCACATCATAATAGGAATCTGCAAGAGTCATATCTGACTCTTTTACCACGAAGGTACAATTTGCCTGATGATGATATCCATCGGATGACTGATACATCTCATGACAGGTGTGCACATAGAGTTTTCCGCTGGTCTCTGTCATAGAAAGACCGCCCGCAGCAAACGGAATGTAGGTATTCGCTCCCTTTACAGAACAGGCAGCAAGGCGCTTCCAGTTCTTGTCATATTTGACAATGCGGAATACCTCTTTATCATCGCTCTCCGACTCATTGCTCTCGCCAAACACAAGATAATTGGCATCTGTACCGGAATAGAAGCCACCAAACAATGCCAGTTCTCTCTCAATAGATTTCCGGGAGGTAAGCGCAAACGCCTGACTGTAAGTCTCCACCAGAACTTTCTTATTTACATATTCTACACGCTCAAATCCACCATTTGAAAGCGGTGTCAGATGAGCTGTTGTGACATCTCCAAACCATCCATAACCACGAACTCCATGAATCGTTCCTGACGCTACACCAGAGAGCGTCTTCATCACATATGGCTCCCCCTGATTTACCTGAGAAGACGCCTTGACACTGACATTAATCTTCTTTGTAAGTCCCAACACCGGTGCCTGAATCGTGATGACGGCCGATCCCTCTGCCCATGCATAGAGATTTCCTTTTTGATCCACCGATACTATTTTTGAATTTGAACTTGCATAGGTGTAATCCAGCGTGAGGTCACTATCTGCCTGACAAGAAATAGTGCCCTTTCCACCGGTCTCAATTGACGATGGTGCCTGAACAGTAAAATCTGTCGGTTCTGCAAAGGACAGAGTCTCCACATAATACTTGTCATCTTTTCTCTCCACTGCAATACACGTATCTCCCCATATCGCATGCTTATACACAGGATAAGAAGTATTCACCTTCCATTTTTCTTTTCCTGTCTGGGAATCATATTCTGTCAATTGCTTTTCCTCTGTCTTAATGACAAATGATTTATTTTTGCTATTCCACGCACATGTTGAACCAATACTGCTAATATCTTTATCATCCACATAATTCTCAGCCGGAGCTTTCAACACCAGTTTTATTAAACTCTGATTGTTGATATTCAGTGACGGAACCGACACACTGCTGTCTAACAAACTAATCGATGTTGTCTGCTCCGTGTGGTCAGAAACATCATATGTTCGCTCATCCATAACAAGCAAAGTTCCCGAAAAGCCTGATTTAACTGCCAAATAACGATTGTTTAATAGTTCCACGCCGCCTTTGTGATAAAAGAAGTAGTTTTGGTACAGCATGACAAGGTTTGCCTCAGGCATCGTAATTGTATAATCCTCCGACACATGACCGGCCTCCAATGCCGCCATACTGTGATCATATCCCCAGTAACTCCAGTTTGTCTCACCGAGATAATAAAAATTGCCATTCTCGGTGTCAAATCCAAAAAATTCATCAAAACTGCCTGAAAATGTAGTGGAACCGAGAAGTTTCCCCGCCTTATCAAACAAGAAAAGTTCCTTTTCCGGCGTCGCCACGTAAATTCGTTCCTTGTCATCTACTCCAAAACAGGATACATATCTTGGCCCCCAGTTTGAAGTAATCGGCGGAAGTTTTTCTGTAGTCACTTCCGACACCGTATTGGTAGCAAAGTCAAACTTTGTCAATGTAAAGGAATGATAGTATAGATAGGAACGTGAATCCGCTCCTTCTGTTTCCTGTTTTTCATAGGTGTTGGCACTGCTCATAAAATAAAACGCATCCTTCGTCTTATAATAATCTACCTCAGAAGAATACCCTGACATACTATAGAGTGTCTCATATGTCTTTTTATTCAGATCATAAAAAACAATCTCAAAATTCATCTTATAACTGTCACTCTCCGGTGTTGCGAGAAAATAAATCCCCTGATTTTTCTCATATAAAACCATATCATTATAATATAAATTACTCTGGGCAATCTTCTCCGAATCCAGAGCCACACAATCTGCCTTTGCCTTTTCCGTGGCTAAGAGCAGAGATACCCCACAAAAAAGCAGCATAAAAAGCAACATAAGTCCCATATGTTTTTTCATAAATTCTCCCTTCCGAAGATATTCTCAATTGAATTCTTCAAAAAAAATATACACCTTGATAGTACCATTATCGGACTTCAAAGTCAATATGGCTTTTCCTGACGGGGAATTGACTTTATCCGGTCTGAGATGTACAATAAGACAGAATGATAAAAGCCAAAAACAAGGGGGTATATTCATTGGAACAGTCTTCCATAAAGCCATTTACCTTTTTTGATAAAAAACTGGGCTCCGTCATGGAACTCATAAATATTTCAAATATTCAGCTCAGTAAATACATCAATGTTGATCCTTCTCTGATCAGTCGGTTTCGCAGTGGGCAGAGAACTCCAAAGTCCAATCCCAAACTCGTGGCCGATCTCTGTCTCACCTTACTTGACCGGGTTCACAGCCAGAATAAAACAGAGGAGCTTCTCACTCTGATTGGGGCATCCAGTGATTTACTGCGGGATGAGGACACTCTGTATATCTCGTTCCAGAACTGGCTCTGTGATTATCAGTCGGATGATGCCGAAGCCATCCGGAATCTGTTACAGACCGTCAGTGATTTTTCTCTCAGTGAGAAACGAAATTTGCTGCCGGTATCACAGATTATCACGGACAAAGTGTTATGTGATAACCATGCAGTCTACCGGGGGAAAACGGGAATGCAGCAGGTCGTAATCCGTTTTCTCGGACAGGCGCTCAGCGCCCATGCAACAGAACTATTTCTCTACTCCGATGAGAATATGGACTGGATGACAACACCGGAATTTCAGCCCGTCTGGATTTCCCTGATGGCCGCCTGCCTGAACCATGGAATAAAAATAAAAATTATCCATAATATTGAGAGAAATGTTGCAGAGATGACAACAGCCATTGAATGCTGGCTGCCGCTTTATATGTCTGGTATGATTGAACCCTATTATAGCAGAAAAAAACAGGGCAGCCTTTTTTCGCATACCCTGTTTCTCTGTCCGGGTGTCGCCTGCATCGCCTCCTGTAATCCGATAAATATCGGTGAGCAAAGTCTCTGCGAATACTACACAGACAGTTCACACCTCAACTACCAGAAATTATGTTTTGAGAAGATGCTTGAAAACTGCAACCTTCTTGTCAACACTCAGAGAATCGACTCCACTTCCGCGATACAGGAGCACCTTCCGAACTCCGGACAGTTGTTTGAAAATATTGCCGTAAAACTTGACACCTCTTCTGTCACCGTTGTCCGAAAGGATAAACCCCGCATCGCCTTTACTTTTTATCATCCTCTTATGCTGGAGGCTTTTCAGAAATATTTTCACACCTCTTCTATTTTGCCTTCTTGACTTTTACCTTTATTTTTCCGCATATTCCGTTCTGCGTATAGACGTAGATAGTTGTCTTTCCCTTCCTCATTCCCATAATCACACCATCGTCGCTGACAACGGCAATATCCGGGTTATCACTCTCATACCGGAGACTTGCCACATGAACCGAAACTTTTTTCTTTGACTTCACTTTTGCCTTGATTGTAAATGTCCGGTTAGCCCGTATGGAAACAGATTTTTTCTTAATTGAAAGTTTGGTTGGATTTCCTCGCTTTCCACCATCAGTGACCACATGAACCGTCTTGGAACTAGTCAGTACTTTCTGCCCTTCACTCGTATTCTGATATGCCACTACCATATACTTGTAAAAGGTCCCTTTGGAAAGTTTTTTTGCCGTCCATTTCTTTGTAGATGCATTCGCGATTTCAGCTATTTTTTTCATCTTACTTCCGCATTTTGAGCCATAAATAATATAACCGTTCGCATTACTTATCTTTTTCCATGTCAACGTAATTGTCTTCTTTTTTGTGGTTCCCTTCAACTGGAGGAATTTGACTTTCGAGCCCTCTACATCTTTCTTATCCGTATTGGTCTTTTTTATCACTTTATCTTTCTGAACAACCGGAATATTTTCATATTCTGTCTTCGGTGTCGGAGTCGGCGCTACTGTTGGTGCAGGCGCTGTCGTCTTTTCCGGTTCTGGTGTTATTGTTGGCTCTTCTGTCGACTTTACAGTCGGTGTCGGTGTCGGGGTAGCCGGATTTTTACTCCAAACTGCGTACAAAATTGTATCTTTTGTCACTGTATCGCTCTCAAAATTCCATTTTGTCGTGTCACCCTCCTTAACAGACCATCCCGCAAATGTATATCCATCTTTCTCCGGATCCTGCGGCGCGGTAAGCTTTTCATCGTAGGAAACACTTACCGATCTGTCATCATATTCTACATCACCGTCAAAATATCTCACTTTCAGTGCCTTGCCCTGACGGATAATCACCTCGGTGTCCTCAGAAGCCTCATACCCCGTCTTTGCCTGATAGCGGAACAGGTAAGTTGCCGGTGCAAGTCCAGTCAGCTCACTTCCCGTCACCGCTTTGTACTCGCTGTCCTTTACATTTTTGTACTCCATCTCTGTTGTGAGGCCGGAAATGGTACCGTCCTTTTTCCCTTTTACTGTCTCGTCTGTGTGGGTGAGCGCCGGTGCCTCCTGTGTGGCCGTGTTCACCGTGAGTTTGTAACTTGCCGTGGCCGCATTGTACAGCGCAGTCTCGGCCGCAGTCGCGGTTATGACCGTATCTCCAACTGTCAATACTGTTACTTCTCCCGTTTTGGCATCCACAGTTGCGACGGATTCATTGTCGGAGCTGTATGTAACCGCGCCGCCGTTTTTCCGGTCATTGGATGCCTCCTCCACAAAGGCTGACGCACCATATTCTTTTGTAACTGTCTTTTTAGAAAATGTCAATGTCTGCACATCTTTATCTAAAATATTTACCGTGAGAACCACTCCATCTTCGTTGGCAGCGTACTCCGGTGTTCCATCATTGTTGATGTCTTTTGCCGCCGCGCTCGCGCGAATGGTCATTGTCTTGCCGCCCGCATCCGCTTTGGCACTCAGACCGGTCGCCGTCAGTGTTCCATAGGCGTTTCCTGTCACTACTTCAAATGAGAGTTCTCCCTTCGCGCCTCCGACTGCCGCCTCAAGTTCGGATGTACTGATTGCGCTGCCTTTGAGCACACTCAGCTCCTCTTCTTTTGTGAGTGTCTGCTCTGCTGCCTGAATTGTTCCCGTGAGTGTTGTCGGAACAGTCAATTTGTAATTGTCCTTTTTGCTTCCACTAAGTGCAAATGCTTCTTCCGTAGTGACAACCTTGCCCGTCCCGACGTATTCATCAGCAAAACTTCCCTCGAGCTGTGATTTTACTAATTGTACGCTGTCCTCTTCGCCCTCGATAATTCCCTCAAGTTCACCTGCTTTGATTGTGGCATCCTTTGTGCCGTCATAGGTTTTTGTCGTCACCTTTACATCTGATGTCAATTCTTTCTTTGCTATGCTCCAAGGAATCTCCTTTTTCGCTGTTGTTCCATCACTCCATGTGTAACCGTCATTCAATGTAAAGATTGCCGTGTAATCACCGGCACTCGTCGCCTTGACATTAGACGGAGTGGTGTAGGCAACAGAAGAAGTATCATAGGTGATACCCGTCTGCTCAGTGCCATTGTAGACAAGTCCGTCCTTTGCAGTCGGAATACCTATGACGTATGGCTCAACGTAGAATTTGATGTCGTCAAACTGGGTATTCTGCCCACTCGTAGATGAGAGAACAAGGTACAGATCACTGTAGATTGTCCCTGTCAAATTCTCTGTGTGTGCCTTCACATCATTGATAAAAATATCGTAGGTATTCGTATCAGTGTCGTACTCCAATCTCACTCTATATTTTGTATCCTTTGTGAATGTTGTCATCTGGTTCAGCGCTGTGACAGTCGCTGAATTATACCCAGTCGTCGTCTGCCATATACCGCTGTTCACACGAATACCAGCAAGATTATACCGATAATCATAATATCCGGCTAAATACATATTCCATGTCGCTGAGGCAATATCAGACTGCACAGTCGCCTCCAGTATCAGTTTTCCTTTCATTGTAGTCGGAAGTTTTCGTACGTTATTGCTCGTATCCGTTACCGTAAATGTCTTTGACGAGTCTCCATCCGTCACCTTGGAGTTCGCGCTGCCTGTCAGACTCATTAACGAAGTATTTGCCGCCGTTCCCACATCATATGTCTCAAAATTCTCAGTATAATAGACATCGTATGGCATCTCAACGGACACGACATTACTCAGTGTTCCCGCCGCATCTTCAACTACAAAATACGCATACCTTTCACCCGATTCCATATCCGCAGTTACCTCAACCGATGCCGTTGTCTGCTGTCCTGCGGAAACCGCCGACTTTGTACCGGAACTCTTTATCTCACTCTTTGTCAATGTCCCTTTTGTATCACTGACTTTATAATAGACGCTGCCCGCCACATCACTGTAGAGCCAGACTGTCGCTTTTTGGGCGCTCTCACGATACACATTGCTGCACCGTATCGTCGGTGCGCTTACTTTGGTATACGTCACTTTATCTGTGGCAATGCTCTCCATCTTCCCGTTTTTCCCGACTATCGCTCGAACCGGTGTCGTATTTGAAAAAGAAAGAATACCACTATATTTCGTGCTGTCCTTTGTCGGAATCGTGCCATCCGTCGTATAGTAGATATCGCAACCGGACAATGTCGTTGTGAGTTCCACATTCTGTGTCACCGTAAAAGTCGTATCCTCACCTGGATTTGCATTGACAAAATCGCTTGTATCACTCGTCGGACAGTAATACTCGATATCATCATAATAGGTCGTCTGTCCTGACGAGGAGCCGAGGTAGACACAAAGTGACCGACCCGGACCATAGTAACCTGCAATCGGCTCAGAATTTGCCCTCTTACCATCAATATAAATATCAAAGACATTTCGTGTAGTATCCCACACAAGGCGCACTGTATACCATGTATTCGGAACAGCCTTTCCTGAAACATTGTCCAGCACCTCCGATACATCGGTTCCATCTCCCCGCACATAACTTTTCCACACGCCATTTTCAATCAAAACACTTGGCATCCAGTAATCCCATGCCGTATAAGATGATGTGTAGCCATAGAAACCGAATTGTGCCGTCGGCTCATCTGCGGTTGACATAATTTTTCCCTCGACAATGCGGATTCGTCCCTGTATGGCATTCGGCGTATAAATACTTGCACCATTTATTAATTTGTAAGCATTATTTCCGCTGACAGACTCCACTACACAATTTGTACTGCTTCGGCTGCCGAGCACACCATTATAATTTGTAATTCCATCAAAATATGAACCAAAACCCTCTTTGATGTAGACATCTTCCGGCATCGAATGGGTAATGACATTACTGAGTCCGCCATCCTTATCCTTTAAAACAAGATGGACATATTTACTTCCTGTCTTCATGCCGTTCTGAATGGTAACTGCCGTGGTCGTCTCCTGTGCCACTGCCGTAGCAGCTTCTGTACCCTCTGACACAAGATCTGCCGCCAAAGGACTTTCCACATCATCATCAACCAGATAGTAAACAGTACCTGACACATCACTGTACAAGTACGCTGTCGCTTTCGTTGCACTCTCACGATAAATGCTGTCACTCGTTATTTTAGGGGCACTGACAAAAGCGTATGTCTCACTATAGGCAACACTCTCTGCCTTTCCGTTCTTCACAAGCATTGCGTAGAGCGTCGTCTCTACCTTGGTATTCGTAATGTCAACACCGGCCTCTGAGTACACACTCCCAGAGATATCCGGATAGACATCTTTTGTATAATAAATACTTCTGTCTGACAAGTACTCTGCTGTCGTCAGTTTTACATTCTGTGAAGTGGAATAAGTAGCAGTAGCAGGACTGAAAGAAATCAGTGCATCCGTGCTGTTCGTCGGACAGTAATACTCAATATCATCAAAGTATGTCGTCTGTCCGGTAGACGAATACATATAGATAGAGTTCCAATCATTTCGATTACCGGAAATCGGCGTCTTATTAGCTTTTACTCCGTCAATATAAACATCGTACACTTTCAGAACACTGTCATACACAATACGAATCGTATAACTCTGATTCTGTACACATTTGGTACTGATATTATCCAAATCTGCAGCCACACCATCCTGATAACACTGCCAAGTACCCTCATTCGCTCTGACTCCGATTGAATAATATCCAAGTCCCAGATATGCCGTTGGAGAATCCTCTTTGGATTTGAGTTTTCCCTCCAAAATATATATTCTTCCCTTTGTCGAGAGTTTCGTTATACTAATACCTGTGTTACCGGTTATTTTGTAAATGGAATTGGTTCCATCCAAATCAGGTGTCAGGGACGAACCATTTCGCCAAAAGAGAGAATCTCCTGTTGTTACCCCTGCCTCATATGTGCCAAAACTCTCTTTCAGATACACATCCTCCGGCAGATAATACTGCAATTCATTGCTGTAGTTGCCATCCACATCTTTGACCACAATATGAACATATCTGGCGCCGGATGACATGCCTCCCACATCTGACATCACCACTTCGACTGTGGAATCCTGTACTGCCGTTTTGGCTGCCAGCGCTCCACCCTCTTCAATCTGCGCACCTGTCATTACAGTGGATGAAGAATTTACCTTATAATAAATTTTCCCCGCCACATCCGAATGAATCCAGGCCTTTGCCGCTGTTGCACTACTCCGGTAAATACTCTCCCCATAAATGGTAGGCAGAGAAACGAAGGAGTAGGTCTCACTCCACGCTATACTCTCCGCTTTTCCACTGTCGTGATTGACTGCCATCGCGCGAACCGTAGTTTTGTCTGTTCCAACTGGAATCGCTGATGTGTACTTCATACTGGACAATATCGGATAACTGCCGTCTGTTGTATACACAATATCTCTGTCCGTGAGCGATGTTGCCATTTCAACATTCTGGACTGTCGTGTAGGTCGCTGTAGTCGGTGTCAATGTTATAAGTGCTTTTGATGTATCCGTGATTTTCGACGGACAATAGTACTCGATATCACCAAAATACGTTGTCTGCCCGACAGAAGAATTCAGACCGACATATGTACCATTTCTTTTTGTTGATATAGGTTCCGAATTCGCTTTTTTTCCATCAATGTAAATGTCATATTTACCCAAATATATATCGTATACAATGCGCACTGTATACTCTGTATTTTTTACCGCATTTTCTGTCATCCGGTCAAGTTCTATCTCTTCACCATCTGTCAGACTCTTCCATATCCCGGCATCAAGTTTTACAGCTGCAGTCCAGCGATTTCCGGTACTACTGCCAACATATACATAAAATCCAAACATCGCCGTCGGGGAATCTGCTGTGGATTTAAGTTTTCCTTCAATAATTGCAATTCTTCCTTTCGTTCCCAGACTGTAGCCGGTCCACTGGTCTCCCACAATCTTAAGACACTGATTGCCCCCATCTTTGACTACTGTGCGGTTTGCATTCAATCCAAACCAACTGCTGCCGGAGTCAGCATTTTCCTTATATGCCTCAAAATCATCGGCAAAATACCGGTCTTCCGGCATATACAGGACAAGCTCATTACTGTACACATCATCCTTATCCTTTACAATAACATGCACATACCCGGTTCCGGATGTCAGCGTACCGGTTCCATCCATTGTCACTTCAACTGATTTGTCCTGCTCCGCCGCAACAGATGCTTTTGTTCCATTCGCCACAATCGCATCTCCACCAAGCGGAGTGTCACTGTCATTATATTTATAATAAATATCTCCTTTTACATCACTGGTAAGCCATAACTTTGCCGCAGTATCACTGTAGCGATATATATTATCTCCCGAAATCTTTGGCGCAGCAACAAAGGTGTAGGTCTCATCAAAAGCAAGACTCTCTGCCTTATTATCATCCGCGCGGACTGCCATCGCGCGGACAGTCTGATTTGTACCTACTGTAATCGGAGTTGT
>CAMVIN010000108.1 GCA_947167565.1 uncultured Clostridia bacterium
TTTTGATTCAGTTCTTTTACTGCTAAGAGAACCTCATTCCTTCCTATCGGATCCCGCATAGAAGTTGCCTCATCCAGGACGATGCACTTAGGATGCATAGCTAAAATACCCGCAATAGCCACACGCTGTTTCTGACCGCCCGATAGGCGGTTTGGAGATTCTTTCCGTGCATGCAGCATCCCCACCTTTTGAAGTGACTGTTCAACCCGCTCCCATATTTTCTTTGTCGGAACACCTATGTTTTCCGGTCCAAATCCTACATCATCTTCTACCACATTGTGAACAATTTGATTGTCCGGATTCTGAAAAACCATTCCAACACGTTGTCTTATCTCCCAGAGCATCCCCTCTTCTGATGTATCTATTTTGTCCACATATATTGTCCCTGACTCCGGAGTCAAGAGTGCATTCAGATGTTTTGCCAATGTAGATTTTCCTGAACCATTATGACCTAGAATAGCAACAAAATCTCCCGGAGAAACATGAAATGACACGTCATGAATCGCATTTGCAACTGCAACAACTTGGTTGTTCTCGTCACGCCTGATATAATCAAAGCTAACCTGCTCTGCACGAATCATTGCTGTATTCCCCTCTCTACGAAAAAGAGGACTGCTCAAAGGCAGTCCCCTATATCATTATCTTATACTAATTCAATAACAACTTCCATTGCCGCATCGCCTTTACGCGGACCAATCTTGATAATGCGTGTATAACCACCATTGCGGTCAGCATATTTCGGTGCAATCTCATCAAAAAGGATGTTGGTAACATCGATTTCCTTTGTTGCCTTTTTCTTACCGGCTGTCCCGGCAGGAACCTCTTTAATCGGATAAAGCATCTTCTTCATCTGACGTCTTGCGTGAAGTCTGGAAGGATTATCTTTCTTAATTTCCTTATCAACGGTATCAAACACTGTAACTTTCTTGCCGTCAACAACTTCCTTCACACGCTTGCCATCTTTATCTTTCTGAGGCACTTTTGCCTGTACTGTAACAGTTTCGTAGTTATCTCTCTCACGAACTGCCAATGCAATCATACCCTCAGCAATTTTACGAATTTCTTTTGCCTTTGCCTCTGTCGTAATGATTTTACCATGATACAACAGATTGGTCACCTGATTTCTAAGCAAAGCTTTTCTCTGGCTGGAAGTTCTTCCAAGTTTTCTATAGCCTGCCATTGTATTTCCTCCTTGTTCCAATCATTGATTATTCCGTTTCTCCCGTACTGAGAGACAAACCAAGTTCTTTCAACTTCGCCAGCACTTCCTCAAGGGATTTGCGTCCGAGGTTACGAACCTTCATCATATCTTCCGCAGTCTTATTAGTCAATTCTTCTACGGTATTGATACCGGCTCTCTTCAGGCAGTTATATGAACGAACAGAAAGTTCCAATTCATCAATATTCATATCCATAACCTTCTGAGACTCATCCTCTTCCTTCTCAACAATAATTTCTGCCATCTTTGCCTTCTCAGACAAATCAATGAAGGAATTCAAATGCTCGCTCAACACCTTAGCCGCAAGGCTAACTGCCTCATCCGGCTCCAAAGTACCATTCGTAAGTACATCTAATGTTAATTTATCAAAATCAGTAATCTGACCGACACGAGTATTCTCAACTTTGATATTTACTCTTTCAATCGGCGTATAAATGGAATCAATCGCAATCACATCAATCGCCATATCCTCGGTCTTATTCTTATCTGAACTTACATAGCCGCGGCCATTCGTAACAGTCATCTCGATATAAAGTTTTGCGTCTGAGCCGCCATCCAATGTCGCAATGACCTGATCAGAATTAACAATCTCAATATCCGCATCACACTTAATATCCGCTGCCGTCACAACACCCTCACCATGTGCGTCAATAAACATCATTTTCGGAGTGTTAAGGTCATCACTATTGTTCTTGATAGCAAGATTCTTGATATTCATAACAATCTCTGTAATATCCTCTTTAACACCCGGTACTCCACTGAATTCATGCACCACACCGTCAATCTTAATCTGGCTTACAGCCGTACCCGGTAACGATGATAACATGATTCTTCTCAAAGAATTACCCAAAGTAGTTCCGTATCCTCGTTCAAGTGGTTCTACTACAAAACGTCCATATTTTTTATCTTCTGAAATTTCGGCAATTTCAATTCTAGGTTTTTCAAATTCAAACACTACTGGACCCTCCTTTTGGGATTACTTAATTACTTAGAGTACAACTCGACTATAAGCACATCATTTACCGGTACATCAATCTCTGCTCTGCTCGGAATTTCTTTAACAGTTCCTGACAAAGCTTCCTGATTTGCCTCTAACCATGCAGGTACTAACCTTGCACCGGTCACCTCAAGAATGTCTTTATATCTCTGAGCTCCTTTGAACTTTTCTTTAATCTCAATTACATCACCGGCTTTTACCTGATAAGAAGGAATGTTGACACACTTGCCATTCACTAATACATGCTTGTGATCCACAATCTGTCTTGCTTCTTTTCTTGTTCTGGCAAAACCAAGACGGAACAAAATATTATCCAATCTCAATTCCAAGAGAATCATCAGGTTATCACCTGTTGTACCATATTTCAACTTCTGAGCTTTTGCAAAGTAGTTACGGAACGGTTTCTCAAGAACTCCGTAAATGAATTTTGCTTTCTGCTTCTCTCTCAACTGCTGACCGTACTCACTCAATTTTTTTCCGGTTCTTGCGTTTCTCTTGGACTTCTTATCAATTCCCAAATATACAGGATCCAAATCAAGAGATCTACATCTTTTCAAAACTGGCGTCATATCTCTAGCCATTCTTTTTTCCTCCTATTCTTATACTCTTCTACGTTTTGGTGGACGACAACCATTATGTGGAACCGGTGTAACATCCTGAATACTTGTCACTTCGATACCACATGCCTGAATGGCACGAATTGCTGCCTCACGACCGGATCCCGGTCCCTTAACCATAACTTCTACTGACTTCAAACCATGAGGCAATGCAGCTTTTGCTGCTGTCTCTGCTGCCATCTGAGCAGCATAAGGAGTGGATTTCTTAGAACCTCTGAAACCAAGACCACCTGCACTCGCCCAAGAAATAGCATTTCCCTGTAAATCGGTCAGCGTTACAATTGTATTATTAAAAGATGACTGAATATGTGCCTGTCCGCGGTCAATATTCTTTTTGACACGCTTTTTTGTCACTTTTTTTGCTGATTGCTGTTTAGCCACTTGTCTTACCTCCTATTATTTCTTCTTGTTTGCTACGGTACGCTTCGGACCTTTGCGGGTTCTTGCGTTTGTCTTTGTCTTCTGACCACGAACCGGAAGTCCCTTTCTGTGGCGAATTCCTCTGTAGCATCCAATTTCCTGTAATCTCTTGATGTTCAAAGCAACTTCTCTTCTGAGATCACCTTCCACAACCTGTGTGCGGTCAATCACGTCACGAATCTTTGATACATCTTCGTCCGTCAAATCCTTACAACGGATATCCGGATCGACATTCGCCTCAGCCAAAATTCTCTTAGAACTGGCAACGCCAATGCCGTAAATATAGGTAAGACCTATTTCAACACGTTTTTCTCTTGGTAAATCTACACCGCTAATACGAGCCATGTGCGCTTTACACCTCCATTAAAATATTGTTTGTTATGTTCTTATTACAAGTCTTATATCCAACTGTAACCAAGAACAGTTTCCTTTGCGAATGCATTCTAATGCATTCTTTGCAGCCGCTTTAAATCACGACAACATCCCGGTCGTGATATCACAGCACCTCATTGAATCTCTCAAAGGCGGATGACGGTCCGCGCGATGCTGTAACACAGAAAGCAAGAACTATAATTTATACACGAAAACATGCCGGAAGTACCCCCTCCGGTGTCTATCTGTCTAATTAGCCTTGTCTTTGCTTGTGTTTCGGGTTCTCGCAGATAATTCTTACGCGACCCTTTCTTTTAATGACTTTGCATTTTTCGCAAATCGGTTTTACTGATGATCTAACTTTCACAGTAATACCCTCCTTTCAAAAAAGTCCGTTAACAAGTATAACATAGGAAAATCCAAATTGCAAGGATTTTTTTAAAACTTTGAACTTGCTGTATTGGCAAGAATCTGATTGCCGGTAATTGTTCTCTCTTCCCCTGTCACAGTCGTCCCATCTAACGTAATCCAATATGGGGTAATTTGAAATGATACTTTGTTCTCCTCTATATAAGCATCTCCAATATTAAATACCAGCGCCGGCATAATATACTTGGCCTCCGTTCCAAATATGTCAGTTGCCGAAAACATTTTACCTTCTGCATCCACCTTCGAGTATACAGTTGTCGAATTCAAATCCTTCTTTTGGCTTTCCCCATCTTTTTCATAATTGACGACAAAGCCAACCTTCTCATAGTCAGTCCCATCTACCCCCATAAGAAGTCGAAGTTTATAAGTGTCCGCTATAAATGTAATATCATTATTATAAGTAGAAACTGTATTTGTTGTCACCTTACATGTCTGAGCCTTTGTCTGCAAAAGTCCCTCGTCAACAAACTTTGCATAGGCAAATCCAGTCACTTGATTTGTTCCGACAGCACTGGTAAACTCCGAATCATGAAACCATCCCGCAAATGCTTTTCCTTCACGTGTTGGTGCATTTTTAACACTTTCCGAACGATAGGTGGAAAGCAGTTTCAATTCATCTGAATAGGAAATGTCCGACAAAATCACGGATTCTCCTCCGAGACTGACCGCCAAAGTATTTCCCAGCGAATTGTCCGTAATCTGGTATTTCACACTCCCTCCCAATTTATCTGACACAAAACTAACTGTTATATCATTGGATTTTCGCACTACATTTATTTTCATGTCAATCCCGGCTTTTAATTTATCCACAGAGACATCATAGGTCGATGTTCCGAATCCGTTATTGCCACCCTGCCACCAATAATTATCCGTTCTGAACTCATAGTCTTTAGAGCCATCCGATATCTGCAAAAGTGGAGAATCATATGATGCCGATACCGACTCCAAGGTCACACTGTTCATGGAAAAAGTAGCGTCAAAATCACCACTTTCCACTCTCTTCTCTAAAGCAAATATAGCACCATCCATCTCGATGGATGTATCTACATGTTCAGCTTTCTTGAACGATACGTCGGAAATAATTGTGGAAAGTCCTCCCATCATGACCTTAAGGTTCTCTGCTTTCACATTTGTAATCACAGTATAAAAAGTGACGTATTCACTATCCGATATTATCACCAGTCTGTCATTTATCCTTCGAATCCACACAGTGATGTCAACACCGCCATCCACTGCCGATATATAATTATCCAGTGTGTAAGTCGTATTATCCTTCTTTTTATAGATGGCACTTGTCTGAATTGGAGAAACTGCAGTGTTTGTGTCATAAACAGTCTTGTTCTGCCCATAATCATAAATCCACCCATATCCATCTACTCTCACATCATAGCATCCACCTTCTGTGCCGTAATCACTATCTACAAACTCTGCAACCCAACCGTCATATCCAATACCGGTATTCGTTCCCTGCATGTGATATTTGTAGGTAACATCAAAATCACCAGATATTTGCCTGGAATCTACGGCATCTACATCCATGTCTCCAATCGTATAACTATCTGCATATCCATAATAATCTTCTACATACAGCTTTGCCACATCTGCCTCTGACAGTGCTCTGCTATATATTTTTAACTTATCCATCAGCAATGGCGCAGACCCCCAAAATGAGCCATATCCCAAATAAAAATGATTTGCCGAAGATATAACTTTCAATAAATTACTAGCAAAAAAACTATAACCTTTACCATCATCTGCGTTATATGCCTTATAATTATCTTTATCATATACTTTGACCCCATCAATATAGATTGCATAATTGCTCTCATCTACAGTTGTTGTCAACAGATGCCACTCTTTTGTGGAAATGCAGTTTGTCGTAACATCCCCCGGATGATTGACATCAAACCAGCCACCGGTTCCATTGTAACCCAAATAAGCATTCGGCGTCATAAATAGCCGGCCGGAATAACTATCTTCGTTATCTTCATCCAAAAAACTCCAAATTGCATCCCATACATCTGTGTCCTCGCGATTAATCCAAAGAGAAACGGTCGCCCCTCCAAGATTCATTCCTTTTAGCGGATTAGCAAACTGTGTATAACTAATAGACGAAGCATCGTTGTAGCCAAAATACTGGTGAAGAGCCTTGCCCCCCAGCACTGAATTGGTCTCAAATGCCGGACTCTTTCCCTCGGATTGAGCTTTTGCCACACCAATTTGCGAATTATCAACTGCATTAACAAGATTATCTTCAAATTGATATGATGCCTCCAGCCCTGTATTAATATCAGCATCATCTACGCCCCCACCTACGACTGTCAATTCATATTCCTTTTCGTAATAATAGGTTCCCTTTTCCCACCGAGCAGTTAGTGTGACAAGAGTATCTGTATCCGGAGAATTAACTGTACCATCGGCAGCAACAAGTTGAGAATTTGATGATGACCAAGTCACCGTGACACCATCTGTGGAATCCGTCGGAAGATTCAGATCAAAATACACTCTGGATGGAATATTAATTTCCAAATTTAAAACATTTTTTGCAATAGCTGTAGCATCGTCACTGATAACATGAGAGCCCCACACGCACACTCCGTTGTTAGCCACAGCAGAAAAACACATTGTCTTTTTCTTTGTACCATCGATTGTCTGCTCTGTAAACACACCTTTATATGTAACTCCACTTATTATTAATGTGGCGTAGGATGTTCCGGCACTCTGCTTCCATGTCCCTGTGACATCGCCGGTAATTGTGCCATCCTCGTTGAGTGTAAGCGATTTTGTATCTGCAATGGTAACATTGTCCTCTACTGTTCCATCATCTTTTGCCTTAGAATTATTATACTCATGTAGGATAAAATCGTAGTCGCCAACAATATCTGATTTATCCACAGCTATTGCTTTGATTGTACTATCATTGACCGTCTCACCCGCATATTCATACGGAGCGGCCACAATCCATCCATCTTCATTTGTATAAAGCTGGTGTACCCTTAATTGATGTCCTGCTGTCCCGTCTGCAAATTTAGTATGATATATCACATAGGCATTGCCATCAGAATCTTCCAATGCTGAATTATGCCCTTGTGCAATCTCTGCCACATCCATTGTGCTCCATTGATAATTCCCCATCAACTGAAGTCCCCGGCTCGCCGCTCTATAATTATCTTTCCATGAAGTATAAATTGCACTGTTCCCATTAATATCTACATATGGTCCATCCGGATTTTCAGACCGAAAAATTCTCATGTTATAACCACCGGTCGGTGAATAAAACCCATACGAGATAAATAGAAAATAATAATCCCCAATGTGTTCAATATAAGATCCTTCGCCGGACACATAACATCCACCCGCTATCTTTTTTCCAAAATAAGGATCCTTTGTAACTGCTGCCTTCTTTGAGGAATAATCCGAACCATAGTTCACAGAATAGTCGCGAAAGCCTGTCTTCTCATCTAATTCCAAAGCATAGATACCACCCGACCAAGAACCGTAGGAAAGCCACAATTTACCATCCTCATCATAGAATACACAAGGGTCAATCGCATGTGGCCAGTATGTCCCCCAGTCACTATGGTTATATCGTTCAGGTAGTGATGTGATCGTCTCTCCCTGCTGCGAAAGTGCTATCTCTAAATCTGTATTAGCATATGTTCTTCCGGTTGCATTATTTGCTGCCTGAAATCCAGAAAAAACAATAGGTCCCTGATATACATATGGTCCCTCGATATCATCAGATGTCAAAAGAATTACTGCGGAATTCCAATTGTTTCCATTCAGGCTTTGGTACATGCACCACTTTTTCATCTCTTTATTATAGATAATATCTGGCGCCCACTGATTGCCCTTAATGGAATTTTCTGCAATCCAAGTATTCATATTATATGTTCCAAAATCCACAGAATATGTACTTCCATCTGCTTTGTAAAGAGTCGTACTGCCTGTTATTTGATTTTGAGTAAAGGCTGTCTCATATGATGCTGTAACAACATTCCCCGACGAATTCACAGCACCATATAGCTTACTGTCTGTCGTCTCTGAAACACCGGAAACTTCGCTCCAATTCATAAGATCCTTTGTCTTTGCAGCGCCCATATGAGAACCGTACACATAATATGTTCCATCAGAATCCTTCGTAATAGATGGATCATGTACCGATTGACGTATAAAATCAGATTCACTATATAAATTCTGAATATCCTCATCTGTCAGTGCCGTCCAAGATGCTCCCTTTACTACCTTTGTTCTCTGCCCTATCAATAGGCCAGCTGTCATTGTCATCGTCAAGACAACCGCTACTGCTTTTTTCCATAATTTCTTCATAATAACTCCTCCGAATAATGTTTATTCATACATAGAAAACTGTTCTGCCACATCATGTATGGCATCTGCATTTAATTTGTTTATATTAACAAAATTTGATAGTTCTTCTGTTGATTTTTCAATCTGGGCTATCTTATCCAGAACTTCTTTTGTACTTACAGTTGTGCTCTGTGGCATATTCTGAACCGCCTCAATCTGTTTCTTGATATCGCTGACTGCATTGACGAATACATTAGCTGACTGATGAATATCACGAATGATAGTGCGAATTTCACCAATAGCAATATGGTATTCATTGGTAGCTTGAACAAACCCCTCCAACTGTGAATGGACATCTTCCTGCAAAAACGAAACGATATTGTCAAAGCAAGACTGAATTTGAGAAATAAAAACTTTATTATCATTACAAATATTTTGTATTTCTCCTGCCGTCTGAGAAGAATTTCTTTAAATGAATCATACAAAGAATCTACGGCAGTTGCTATCTGACCTATTTCGCTCTTACAATTAATGTATGAATCCAACTTATGTTTTTTCTCCAAATCTAAATGTTGTAACTGAATGATGGATTCTTCCACAGCTTTGAGAGGCCTTGTATTCAAGCGGATAAAAATCACACAAAGAAGAGCAATCACAATATCTGCAAAAATACATATCGTCCCTAATATCCTCATACTTTTATTGGCATCAGAATAAATATTATCTTCACTGTCACGCGAAACCACAACCCAGTCATGTTCAGATATATATTGATATGCAGCAATCGACTTACCATACTTAGCATCTTTGTATTCTTTATCACCAGATTCAACAGACGAATCTGCTTTTAATGAATCAATTATAGACAGCAGCATTTCATCCTTAACCTCTGTTGCCATCAAAGAATCATCATTATCAAAAATGTATAGTCCAGCTCCAACATTTAACATAGAATATTCTGTCTCATTTACGGACTACCAATTTCCACACTACTTCTTTCCATTTCAAAAAAAACAGAATCAATAATATCCTGCTTTCTAATATAATGTATATAGAAGATACTTTGTTCCTAACTTTTAAAGACATATTTATTCACGATCAAAGTCTCAAATATTTTAAAATAGATCAAAGCCATCTTCTAAAATCTACTGTTCATCCGACATTCCAAACTCTTTATAATATAAATATTATAGAATATTAAGCATTCCCCGTCAAGTTTTTCCACTTCATAATTATCCTCAAACTACAATATTTTATATTTAGTACATGCAGGCAAATTACGGGTACAAAAAAAGTACGAAGCATTTATCTCCGTACTTTTTGCGTGAACCTTAGTTCATTAACTCCCCGAGTAGGGCTCGAACCTACAACAACTCGGTTAACAGCCGAGTGCTCTACCATTGAGCTATCGAGGAATATATTAGAACCGACAAACCTCCCTATAAACAGGGAACTCGCCGAGTGCTCTACCACCACGCTATCGAGGATTATTTATATAACAAACAGCGAACCCACCTCTTCTTGGAGAACTCGCCGCTTCTTTCGTACCTTCAAAACTACACATTGCACAAACCTCTTCTTGAACCTACAAGGTCAAGCCTTCGATCGATTAGTATCCGTCAGCTCCATACATTACTGCACTTCCACCTCGGACCTATCTACCTCATCGTCTTTAAGGGATCTTATTGATTTATAATCAGGGATATCTTATCTTGAGGGGGGCTTCACGCTTAGATGCCTTCAGCGTTTATCCC
>CAMVIN010000109.1 GCA_947167565.1 uncultured Clostridia bacterium
GAATTAAAAAAATCGGATAAAACTGTGTTTGTGGAACAGGACTCAATAATAGAAGGTTGCAAAAATAAAGTTGCAATTATTGATTCAGGCATTGATTTTGTTTCTGATATTGAGGTACAAGAGCGGAAAAATTTTATACCGGGAGAGGATAAAGTTTCAGCTTTGTACGAAGACAATAGTGGGCATGGAACAAGTGTGGCAGGTATAATTGCGGCAAAAAGAAACGGAGAAGGAATTGATGGAATTAATGAGAACGTTGAAATAATTTCTGCGAAAGTATTGGATGAGAATAATCAAGCACCGATTAGTCGCGTTATAAATGCTATTGAATGGGCAATTGACAAAAAAGTTGAATATCCGGCAGCATTTCCCGAGACACTTGCAGTTGGTTCGGTTGGTTCAAATGGAATTATCAGTGAGGAGAGTTCGGTGGGCGAAAGAATTGATGTAGTTGCACCTGGAGAACAAATATTGTCTACATCAGCATTTGGTGGTATAATGGCTTCGGGAGGAACAAGTGTTGCAGCACCACATGTGACAGGAATTGCGTCTATCTTGTTACAGAAAAATAAAGATGTTCCAAAAGATTTTATTAGTAAGTTGATTTGTGATAGTGCTAAAAAAGCAGGTGATGAAAATGAGAATGAGATTGAATGTTTTCAGGACACTCAAATTATTGAAGGCAGATGGACACGAGGTATTCACGCTAAAATGGTTCCAAGTGGTTTTTTGACAGAAGAAGAGATAAAAGTAATGAAAATTGGTGCGAAATTGCAAGACGATAAAGAAAACTATGGGTTATATGGTAAGGTTGCTAATCCTCAATTTCATGGTTATACTGGAAAAGAGAAAGATACCAATTATGTTGCCTGCTATATAATGTTAAGCAAAATGGCATCGGTTTATTATAAGGGGAATTATGTAAAACCAAACAAAATTAATGGTTTAACAGATGCTGACTACAAAGCAATAACATCTCCTATATTTAATGGCAGCGGTAAATTGGGGAATGGTGGGAAAAGTAGAAGTTGGTCTGACATATTGGCTGGCTATACTGTTAACAGAAAAAACAAGGCACTAATTGTTTATGGCATGGCTTTACATACAGCGGCAGATGCATTTGCTCATTCAGTATGTGTTAATGGGAAGCAATTGGATGAACCGGAATGTGACAAATTAACAAATAATGACAAAATTTATTATAGTGGAATGCGTTATAATAGTGCTGCATATATAGCACAGATGCTTGCTACGCATATACGTAATAAAAAGCCAGGAACAGCGACTGATTTTGTTATACCAGAAAATAAAAGGGGGCTTTATTTATTCATAATTATCATTATTAATTATGCTGTTTGTTTCACTGATTGCACCAGTGAAAGCACTTCTTTGTAGTGGGCGGAGTTGGTGCTTGTAGTTGCATTGTTTTTTGAGAATTCAGCAAAAGCGGAAACAGTAAACACTTATACGGAAAAGGTGCTGGGAAAGCCGTATAAGATGGGGAGCAGTTATTTGGAGTGTATGCCCTATGGGGAGAAAAAGAATGATGTGGGTTTCCTGAACTTAAATCCTCTGAAAAAACTCTCCTTTTGTTCTGTCAAAAATGGCAGGATAACGAATACCTATTACTGGATTGCGAAGAAATATATGACAGAAGAGAATTGTTATATAAGAAAGGGAAATACAATATTTGTATGCTGCAATGAAACCGGTGAGGGAATGACGGATATGAAATTGACTGTTCTCCGGTATAAGAGAGGAAAAAGGACAGGGAAATTCAAAATACCGGCTACAAACTTTTTGTCAAAAAAAGAAAAGAAGCGTTCTTCAAAGAAAAAGTATTATTATACAGTTAAGGCAGATCATATTTATTATTTGAGTAAGAATAAAATAAGACTTCTCTATCAGTTGGAATGTCCAAACAAGAAAAAATCCGAGGCACATAATGGATACGCAGATGTCAACTTGAAAACAGGCAGGGTGAAAAAACGTGCAATAGTTGATTTTGTTCCAGAGAATATAGAGGGCGGATTTATTACGGGGATTGATGAACAAAAAAACTTTGTCGTTGCCAGAGCCGGAACAGGTAAGAGGATTATGACAATACCGGCTGAATATGGTGTGAATGCGAACGAGAATTATGCACTGCCGGCGGGTGTGACGGAAAAGACCTTTTTGAGTGCCTATGATTTTCAAAGTGGTAATGTGATGTTTGCTAATGTGAGTGGAATCTACTATGCGTCTGTGGCGAAAAAATCTGTGGAAAAAATAATGGATTATAAGAATATGGAATATTTTAAAGGAGATGAAAACAGCAGATACCTTTCGAGGATTGTCATGAAAGATAGTAAGGATTTTTATGTGGTTTACAGTGACAGTAGTTCACTTTCAGATCAGATATACGACTATTTGGTTCGTTATAATAAAAATAAAAATCAAAACATATAAAATAAGTGACAAACGAATAAAATAGATTTATAATATATATAATTGTAACTGTTCAGCACCCTCATTCGTAGCTGCTTCGCAGCTACTTCATGTGGGCGGTCAGAGCGGCGTTGCCGCTTGTCCGCCCTGCGGATTTATGGATATTTCGTCTGGAAAGTAAACCTTCCATCCAAAACTATCCATAAATCCGCAGGGCGCTGAATAGTTACATATAATTGAAGAAAATATTAGGACAGAAGGAAGATATGGGAACATACCTGAATCCGGGAAGTGATAGATTTGAGGAAACAACTAATACTGAAATATATGTAGATAAAACGGAAATGATTTCTTATTTGAATAAAATACTAAAGACTGAGAAAAAGTATGTCAGTGTTTCTCGTCCGAGAAGATTCGGAAAGTCTATTGCTGCTAATATGCTCTGTGCTTATTATGGCAAGGGTGACAGTAGAGCATTGTTTGATTCTTCAAAACTTGCAGGCTGTGATGAATGGGATGCAGTATTTCGTGAGAGAAAGAATGACAAAGAAGGTCAGACACTTTATCTTGATTTCTTAAGGGATTGGCTGAAGGACAAGAGTTATGTTGCACTTGCATATATGACGGGAATTTTGCCAATAAAGAAATACGGAAAGCATTCAGCTCTTAATATGTTTGATGAATACTCTATCATTGCACCAATGCAGCTCGCACCATATACAGGCTTTACTGAAGAAGAAGTAAAGGACTTGTGTAGTGAATATAATATGCAGTATGAAGATGTTTCAGATTGGTATGACGGATATGAGATAAGCACGATTATTCCTGTTGAGATGCGAGAAAAATATCGTAAGGGGGAATATGACAAAGAGAAATTATATATTTACAGTCCGTTATCTGTAGTGAAGGCTGTTTCAACAGGGAAGATACAGAATTATTGGAATAAAACCGAAAATTATGAAGCACTGGCAGAATATATAAGATTGAACCTTGACGGCTTAATGGATTCGGTGGCACTTTTAATGGATGGAGGCAGGGTTAAGATTGATATTTCTACTTATCAGAATGATATGACTTCCTTTTATGGCAGGGATGATGTACTGACAATGCTTATTCATCTGGGATATTTGAGTTATGATGAAAAAACAGGTGAGGTATTTATACCTAATAAGGAGATGCTCGCTGAATTCAAGTCATTAACTAAATCAGATAAATGGATAGGAATATTTACATCATTTAAGAAGTCACAGGAGCTATTAAAGGCTACCTGGGATTGTAATGAAGACAAGGTGGCAGAGTAAGAATTATCCTCAGAAGTTAGAACACTACAAGGATAATATGCTGATCGTAAGTGTTAATTATAACAAGGATGTAAGTAGTACGAATGTATTATATAAACATCATAGCTGTAGTATAGAAAAAGTATAATAATAGTCTTTTTTTCCAAACTCCTGCATAGTAATAATAGAAAAGATATTTTCGTTTGTTCAAAGGCAGGGATGAGAGATGTTAGAATGGGATAATCGCATGCAGAACACCCAGAGTGTAAAGATATTGAAAGCGATTATCCCTTTTTTTGATGTCTCCGTGGGAGAATCGATTGATATAGAGGGGCTATTCGGGGCAGTGCGGCCGTTTACGCACGGGCAGGAGAGGCGCATGGTCGATATGTTACTGCAGTTTTTCCAGATGCGCCGTATGATAGAAATGGTACAACTTGTGCAGAGCATGCAGCAATTGTCTGCCATGTCCGGAGAGCCGGAGGATGGGGGAGGGCAGACAGAGGGAGTTTCCGGCAATTCCGGTATGTTTGATATGCTAAAGGCTATGGTGCCGCCGGAGCAGCAGGAAAATATAGAGATGATGACTGCCATGATGTCTATGATGTCGATGAACAAACCGGATGGAGGAAATAATGAACCAGAACATATTTGAGGAAAATGCAATTTTCAAAAACATGCACCCGGTAAAGATTAAAGTTATGAAAGAACTGGCGCAGAAGATGGAAGGGAGGAGTATGAAGGATGCGGCACCGCTCCTGATGGAGGCCGTAAATGAGCTGCAGAGGAACAATCTTTCCTTCACGCCGCAGGAGAGTGCTATGCTCATTGAAATTCTCTCAAAAGATATGTCTCCGCAGGAAAAAGCCAGAGTGGAGATGATGAAAAATATTATGCGAAAAAAAAGGTAGAATATGGGAACAGAATATGGTAATATAATCTCTGACGTGTGTAATGCGGAATCATTCGCAGTCGCACGACTAAATGTGATAAAAGAGAGATTATTATGGCAGAGAACAGAATTGAATTAAAAAACATAACAAAGAGCTTTGATGGGGAACTTGTGCTGGATTCGCTGAATCTTACGATTCGGGAAAATGAATTTGTGACACTGCTCGGACCGAGTGGATGTGGAAAGACAACAACGCTGCGCATCATGGGAGGGTTTGAAATTCCGGATGAGGGGCAGGTGTTTTTGGACGGCAGGGAGATTGGTCACGTTCCGGCGAATAAGAGACCGATTAATACGGTGTTTCAGAAATACGCACTTTTTTCCCACATGAATATTGCGGAGAATATTGCCTTTGGCCTGAAAATCAAGAAGAAATCCAAGCAGTATATAGAGGATAAAATCAAATATGCCCTGAAACTTGTCAATCTTGAGGGATACGAATACCGTATGCCGGATTCATTGAGTGGCGGGCAGCAGCAGAGAATTGCAATTGCTCGGGCGATTGTTAATGAGCCGGAGATTCTCCTTCTTGATGAACCGTTGGGGGCACTGGATTTGAAACTGCGTCAGGAGATGCAGTATGAGTTGATTCGTCTGAAAGAAGAATTGGGAATTACGTTTGTCTACGTTACCCATGATCAGGAAGAGGCGCTCACGATGTCTGACCGGATTGTGGTTATGAACCAGGGATATATCCAGCAGGTGGGAACACCGGAGGATATTTACAATGAGCCTCAGAATGCTTTCGTGGCAGATTTTATCGGTGACAGCAACCTTTTGTCTGCCACGATGGTGTGTGATAAAAGGGTAAATATTCAGGGGCAGGATTTTGAGTGTGTAGATGTTGGCTTTGGTGAGAACAACCCGGTAGATGTTGTCATTCGTCCGGAGGATATGATTCTTGTAACACCGGAAGAGGGGACGATTCGCGGAAAGGTTGTCTCTCTGATTTTTAAGGGCGTGCACTATGAGATGGAAGTGGAGGCTCTTGGGTTTACATGGCTTGTACACAGCACAAATTTTGCTCCGGTGGGAGAGGAAATCGGTCTGTTTATCGACCCATTCAATATACAGATTATGAATAAGCCGGAGAGCTCCGATGAGGAGGTACTGCACGATGAACTCTAAGAAAACAATGACTGCTTTTGGGGGGCTCTATATTGTGTGGATGGCGATTTTTGTCATTGTGCCGCTCCTCATTATGGTGTACTATGGGTTTGTTACAAAGGATGGACAATTTACCTGGGACAATGTTCTGAGTATTGCTGAGCCTGTACATGCGAAGGCTCTTTGGATTTCGATCAAGCTCTCCGTAGTCTGTACGGTGCTCTGTTTTTTACTGGCATTGCCACTCGGACTTGTTCTAAGAAATCTGCATATAAAGAGCAGTGGATTTATTATTTTTATCTTTATTCTTCCTATGTGGATGAATTTTTTGCTGCGCACAATTGCGTGGCAGACTCTTTTGGAGAACAGTGGTGTGATTAACCGGCTGTTTCGCATGGCACATCTGCCTGTGAGAAATATGATTAATACAGAGGGGGCGGTTGTGCTCGGTATGGTGTACAATTACCTTCCTTTTATGGTGCTTCCGATTTATAATTCTCTGGCAAAAATCAATCAGGATACCTTCGATGCGGCGAAAGATTTGGGGGCCGGCTGGTGGCAGACGATGCGCCGTATCACTCTGCCGTTAATTTTCCCGGGAATTGTCAGCGGGAGTACCATGGTGTTTGTCCCGGCTCTGACCACATTTGTCCTGTCAGATATTCTCGGCGGGGGTAAAATTCAATTAATTGGAAATGTCATTGAGCAGGAGTTCACAACGGCAAATAACTGGAATGTCGGTTCCGGGCTCTCCCTTGTTCTCATGGTGCTTGTGATCGGGAGCATGGCGCTCATGTCCAAGTATGACAAGAGTGGAGAGGGGGCAGGAATATGGTAAAGAAAAAACTGCATTCATGGATAGAAAAAGTATATCTGACACTGATTCTTCTCTTTTTATATGCCCCGATTTTTACACTGATTGTCTACTCCTTTAACGCAAACAAGACAAGGGGAAAATGGGGAGGATTCAGTTTAAAATGGTACGCTGGTCTTTTGCATGACAATGAGATTCTGCACGCTCTGTTTACCACATTGATACTGGCGCTTGTAGCAGCGCTGATTGCAACGGTATTCGGGACGATGGTATCCTTTGCCATGAACCGGATGCGAAAAGTATCAAAGACTGCATTTTTATCTCTGACCAATATTCCGATGCTGAATGCGGATATTGTGACAGGAATTTCCCTCATGCTCATGTTTATTGCTGTGAATTTTACGATGGGATTTTCCAGTGTTCTACTGGCACATATTACCTTTAATCTCCCGTTTGTAATTCTCAGTGTCATGCCGAGACTGAGGCAGTTGAATACAAGTGCCTACGAGGCGGCACTTGACCTTGGAGCGACAAGACCCTATGCATTTTTTAAAGTCATTCTGCCGGATATTATGCCGAGTGTAATTAGTGGATTTCTGCTGTCTTTTACCATGTCTTTAGATGATTTTGTCATCACTCACTTTACCAAGGGAGCGGGGATTGACACACTATCCACTATGATTTACACGCAGCAGAAAAAGGGAATCCGACCGGAGATTTACGCACTCTCGACTCTGATGTTTGTGACAATATTTGTTCTTCTGATTCTCTATCATTCCCATCAGGAGAGGGAGGGGAAGAGAACAGAAAAAATAAAAAATGCGCATGTTGTTCGCATTGTGGAATATGTGGCAGTTCCTATCTGTATTGCTCTTGTTGTTGTGGGCTATTATAAGACGGGGATGACGAGCCCAGCACAGTTAAAGGTGTACAACTGGGGCGAATATATGGAGCCGGAAGTAATTGAGCAGTTTGAAAAAGAGACGGGAATCGAAGTTGTTTATGACGAGTTTGAAACGAATGAGACGATGTACCCGATTGTGGCAAAAGGGGCAGTACAGTATGACCTTGTGTGTCCTTCCGATTACATGATTCAGAGAATGGAGAAAGAAGGTCTTCTTGAGGAAATTAATTGGGACAATGTGCCGAATCGGAAATATATTGACGACACCTACTGGAACTTTGCTTCTTCTTACGATGAGGGCAACCGTTACAGTGTACCGTACCTGTGGGGGACTGTGGGGATTTTGTATAACACCAAAATGGTGGATGAAAAAATTGACAGCTGGTCAGTTCTGTGGGATAAAAAATATAAAAATAATGTTTTGATGCAGAAAAGTGTGCGAGATGCTTTTGGCGTCACATTAAAATATTTGGGATATTCGTTGAATTCGACGAATGAGAGTGAGTTAGAAGAGGCGAAGCAAAAACTCATCGAGCAGAAGAGTTCCGGTGTCGTTCAGGCGTATGTGGTCGATGAGGTGCGGGATAAAATGATTGCGGGAGAGGCGGCAATCGGTGTAATTTATTCCGGAGAGGCACTCACCTGTCAGGAGTCCAACGAGGATCTGGAGTATGTGATACCAAAAGAGGGGAGCAATCTCTGGATGGATTCGTGGGTGATACCAAAAGGGGCAGAGAATAAAGAAAATGCAGAAAAATTTCTCGATTTTCTGTGTCGTCCGGAAATCATGCAGAAAAATTTTGATTTTATCACGTATTCCGTGCCGAGCTCCGCGGCGAGAGAACTGTTGGACGAGGAGTACCGGGACAGTGAAATTGCCTATCCGGATGAGGATTTCCTTAAAAACTGTGAAGTGCTTACATATCTCGGTAATGAGGCGGATGAATTGTACAATGAGAAGTGGAAAGAAGTTATGGCGGCAGAAGAGTGATAGTGGTTCAAAGTCTGTACCAAGAAGTGCAACAGGAGCGTATTTTAAAGTTGCTGTTGATGGCAAGACAACAGAATATACAGTTAAGTAATAAAGGGATAAAAACAGTAATAAACAAATTGCCATAGCTATAATCAGAAAGGAATTTAACAAGGATGGATCATAAAGACAACGATGATTATATATATGCGAAAACATTATTTGACTGTGCAAAGGTGACATATGAAAAGGAAATGGAAGATGAAATTACAGTCAAAGCATTAGAAGATGTATTTAATAAATTTATGAGAGCACAAAACATCTTTAGGAATATTAATTTTAAAGATAGTATGTATCTTGCGGAAAAAGCGAAAGAGTATATGGCAAGCATAGAAAATAAGCTCAAAGAAATAAAAAAAGAAGAAGGTGTAAGGGAAGAATTAAACGAAAACGATGTACAAAAATCAGGAAAGAACAAAAAGAAAAGTATTATAATATGCGGAATAGTAGCGGCTCTTGTTTTCTTGGGTGTAATTATTTATCACCTTCAAATAGATTATTTTATTCCAAATAAAAACTATAAAAATGCTGTAAATCAGTATAATAAAGGATTGTATAGTGTGGCTTGCAGCATGTTTGAGAAAAATAGGGGATTTAAAGATAGTAAGGAATATATTAAGAAGTGTGTTGAAGAATCCAATAATTATGAAAAGGTAGAAGTTGGAAGCAAAATTTTAATGGGAAAATACAACGATAAATATATTTCTTGGATTGTCTGTGGCATAAAGAATGATTGTGCATATTTGATGAGTGAGAGCACTATTTTTGATCGCGTGTTGGATCGAAGTATGACGGAAAAAAAATATTGGAAGCAGACAGAGCTTCGGAATGAATTGAATACAGAGATAATAAATGGAATTTTTACTGACGACGAAAAAGAGAGAATTCAAGATTTTGACGGGGATAAGTTATTTATACCAAGTTTGTCAGAGATAAAATTATATGATTCTTATATTGACATTGATAAAGAATTGAGAGACCATTATTATACTGGTACGGGTGGGTATGTGGAGAAATATTTTCTCCGGACGACGAATGACGGCGAAAATTACTATTGTGTACTTTCAGATGGAAAAATAGAAACGGATTTTTTTACGGCTGAAGGTGGAATCAGGCTGGCAATGTATATAAAGTTAAAATGATACAGAGGGGAACGTTTTGAACATAAAAAAAGGTATTGTGTTTTTATTTGTCAGGGGAATTGTGCTGACTATATTTGTGACAATAAACGGATATAAATTGGTGAATGACTGGTATACAAAATCAATAAAAAAAACCGGAGAGAAGGAATTTTCCAATCAAAAAATTGTTTCATTAGTAAACCATGCTGTAATAGGGGATGTTTTTACGGATGGGGAAAATACAATTACGGAATTAGAAAAATATGTTGAAAAAGGGGAAATTGAGGTCGAGGGTTATCGCTATGAGGTGGCTGGCGTATTAAATGGTTATGGTGAATCGGCGGAAGAGTATCAGATTTGTCTGTTTGGAATCTGGTAAAAGTACACTTCTTCATATTTAATATAAATGTCTTCAAAATTATAAAATTGCTTAAATTGAT
>CAMVIN010000110.1 GCA_947167565.1 uncultured Clostridia bacterium
TTTTGCTTCGACAACAAGAAAACTTATAGAGAGAAACAGCGTGCACAATACCAAGACACATATCACAATTGCTGTTTTTTTCTTTCCTATATAAGTTCTCATTCAAACTCGCGCCTCCCTACACGCATCGCACACACCGTAAAACACGGTGCGCAGCGGGTTCAATGTGAAATTGTGATGTTCCGACAAATGACTCTGTATCATCTTCAACTCATCGCAGTGAAGATGAATCAGTCTTCCACATATTTCACATTTACAATGAAAACAGGAACACCCCGGAGCATCTGCACCATGACCGGCATATTCATAACAGGCCGGACTCCCCGCCTCAATTGTGTATTTATTTAATGTTCCATCGCTGACAAGATTATCAAGTTGACGGTACACTGTAGTCATCCCAATGGTATATCCATTTTCTCTGAAATACTCAAACACATCCGCGGCCGTCACATGATCTTTCGCAACTTCCTGAAAAAATCTTTCAATCTCATCGCGCCACTTTGTCTTATAGTTTAATTTTCTACTCATTAACAATCGCCTCTTTGTTCAAAACCGAAAATCATTTTCAATTCTAACATGCTATTTTATTTCTGTCAACAAAAATGAAAACGGTTTTCATTTTCAATTTCTACCCATGTAAATTTTATAAAATATACAAGTTTTCCCTTGTCATTATCTTCCAAAAATAGTATAATATTTGTAATTATACTTTATTAAAGGGGGCGTGTACTATGGAAGCAAAGCACTTTAAACGAACCAGCAAATTATTATTGATTACGCACATTATCACAGGGATTTTTATGACCGTCGGTCTGATCTCACAGATAAACCTGTCGGGACTGCCTTTATACAAGAGCATCCTTCCCCTTGTTCTCAATATTGTCGTTCTGATTGGTGGAATTATTTTATACATCCGTTACTCTGACAGAGATGTTTTCTTTTATTATGAAGCCATCGGTTTTTCTATCGTATATATCGTAGCTCTTTTGCTGAGCAGCAGTTCTCTGAGCTATCCATACATGATTCCTTTCATTGTTACATTCGTTCTCGCCATGAACAAACGGGTCGTGTACGGAGCAAGTATTTGTTTTCTTCTTATTAACATTATTGTTGTCATACGCTCGTTTGCCCAGGCAGCAGCGCCTACTGATGTGATTGAGCAAAATATGATTCAACTTATTATAGCCATCTGCTTTTCTGTTACGGCTATGCGCTCCGTCTCCCTGTTAAGACAATTTTTCGGCGAATCAATGGACAGCGTAAAAGAAGCTTCCTCCAAGAACGAGATTATTTCACAACAGATTCTGGAGATTGCCTCAACGGTTAACGATGATATGAAACAGGCCGAGACAGCGTTCCATAGTATTAAAGAAGCTACCGAAGGAATCAGTTTTTCCATGCAGGAAATTTCCAATGGTGTCATTGCCAACACCGAGGCAATTACTGACCAGACCGAAGAGACCCGGTCTATACAGGAGATTATTGGTACTACAACACAAAAAACAGAGCGCATTATGGAAATTGCCGGAAAAGCCGCCGACATTGTTCACGATGGTGCATCAAGCATGAGTGCTCTTACAAGCCACGTTGCAAATGCCATTGAATCCAGCAACGAAATGAAAACTTCCGCTGAGCGCCTTCAGGACAGAACCGTTAAGGCGAAGGATATCACCGATCTGATTCTCAGCATTTCAACACAGACCAATCTCTTGGCACTGAATGCTTCCATCGAAGCAGCCAGAGCAGGTGATGCCGGCAAGGGCTTCGCTGTTGTAGCAGAGGAAATCCGAGAACTCGCCGAACAGACAAGAGAGGCAACCGCCAACATTACTACTCTTTTAGATGAGTTGGCATCAGAGGCCAATGATGTGGCAGACAAGGTAGAACAAAACGTCAACCTTTCCAACGAAGAGAGACAGTACGCAGAGGATGCCAATACGCAGTTCCGCAGTATAGAAACGATTACAACACAGTTAAAGAACGATATGGTGGAAATGTCACAACTGATGGCAAAGATTTCCAGTGCCAATGACACGATTGTTGACAGCGTGAGCACACTTTCCTCCGGCAGTGAAGAGATTACGGCAAGCACCGAAGAAGTCACCTCGCTGAGCGAAACGAATGCCGCTTCCGTGGACAAATTCTCTGTTATGTTAGCCGACATCAATTCCAAACTTGATGAATTACAGCATTTGAGTGAAACCACCTGACATTTTCATTGACAGCAAAACAGAAACCACTTATAATGAGGTTAACTATATGGTTTATTTTTGGCGTCAGAAAGTGAGGCGATGATTATGATTCAACCGATTTCGTTTCAACCTTCTGCTGTTTCCTTGCAGGCTATTCCTGCAGTAAACAAAACCACACCACAGGACACCGCCAAAGCGTCGCTGAAGGACGTGGTTGCTGAATCTGAATACGGGGATACCGTTCAGGTCAGTTCTAAGGGACAGGAACGCTATGAGAGAGAAATAGCAGCCGCCAAAGAATCGTCGAAAGAAGAACCACTCGAAGAAGAAGAAAAGGAGTCTTCTGATGATTCCGATTCCAAACCCGTTATCACAAGTCTGGCAGGATATACCGAAGCCCAGCTAAAGCAGTTATACTTACAGGGTGATATTTCGAAATATGACTATGAGTCACGGGTAGAGCAAAAAGAGGAACTTCTTTCCAACGAGATGGAGACAAATGAGAAAAACTCAGAAGACACCACAAAAGGTATTCAGAAGATGGATTCGATTGAGAGAAGCATGGACGCCATTGATAACGCTTTCTCCCCGGATTCTTCTGACCGGTTGTCCTCTGAACAGCGGGTGGATATCATGAACGCTCTGGGCACCAATGATTCCAACCAGCAGAAAACAACAGAAGCCTTCCAGCAATGGCAGAGAAGTTTCAATTTTCTTCTGACCTGATCCGGGAGGCATCACCGGAAAAGAGCGGGCAAGTCATTTTTGAAACCGCCCGCTCTTACTTCTTATTTTCCGCTAATCGTCATCATAAAAGACCCCTGGTTTTTCATACAGAATCATTGACATTTCATATTGTAAGGTGCATAGCTCTATGGGTTATTTTAATATAAGCATAATGTTTGAAAGGACTGTTCATTATGAAAATAAACACAGAAACAAGACAGTTTTTCATAGCGATAATACTCATTTTCCTATTGCAGGCTGTTATGCTTACCGTTATTTTCAGTTCTTTTTACAATATCGGGGCAAAAGATATAAAAGAACTTGGTATAAGCAATATGAAAAGTCAGGCGGCAATGGTGGAGAACTATCTTAACCGTGGCAACAATGTCCTGTGGTTCGCAGCGGAATCTGTGGAGCACCTGATGAGGTATGATGCCGACAACGATGAGATATTGCGATATCTTACAGATGCGACTGTCCAGATGCAGCGACAGTTTGATGTCAATTTTACCGGACTGTACGGATATGTAAATGGCGAGTACATAGACGGTTCCAGTTGGACGCCCTCGGAAGGGTATGATCCGACGGAACGCAGCTGGTACACCGAAGCGGTAGCGGGAAGTGGAGAGATGATAGTTTCTTCACCTTATGTTGATGCCCAGACCGGCGAGGTGGTCATCTCATTCAGTCAGATGCTCTCGGACGGAAAAAGCGTACTCGCACTTGATGTGATACTTAATGAGGTACAGAACATAACCGAGAATATGACGATGGGAGATATGGGCTACGGCCTTATTGTCGATAGCAGCGGACTTGTAGTCGCACACTATGACAGAGCCGAGATAGGCAAGAATTATTCCGACATCCCCGAATGGAAGGAGTTTTTTTCTGGTGTCTATGACGAGCGTGAAAACGAGAGCGAGCTTCTTATAAACAACGAACCGTGTACAGTTTTTTCCGAACGCATAGCAAAGGACTGGTATGTGGTAGTCGTTGCCAATAATAAGCTGCTGTTCGCAAATCTTCAGCACCAGCTTCTTATCGGCATTCTTATGTCGGTAGGTACATATCTTGTTATCGTGATCTTCTGCGTTGTCTCCATAAGAAAGATAAATAAAGCCGAAAAGAATGAACAGGAAAGTATGGAGCAGCTCCGGCAGATGAATATGAACATCATAAGATCGCTGTCATATGCGATAGATGCAAAGGACAGATATACACGGGGACATTCACAGAGAGTTGCCGAATACTCTCTCGCTCTTGCAAAAAGAATGGGAAAATCGGAAGCGGAACTGGAAACTATCTACCGTGCCGGGCTTTTGCACGATGTAGGAAAGATCAGAGTTCCAGAGTCTGTAATAAACAAGCCAGGAAAACTTACTGACGAAGAATTCGATCAGATACGCATACACCCGGTCAGCGGCTACCATATCCTACGCGATATAGCCAAAGACGAGCGTATCGGCTACGGTGCGAAGTACCACCATGAGCGATATGACGGCACAGGCTATCCCAGCGGTCTCCAAGGAGACAATATCCCCGAGATAGCGCGCATAATCGGTGTTGCAGACGCTTATGACGCAATGGCGAGCAACCGCAGTTACAGAAACGCACTCCCGCAGGAAGTGGTAAGACAGGAGATATCGAACGGCAGAGGCAAACAGTTTGACCCGGATATCGCCGATATAATGCTTCAGATGATAGATGAGGACAAGGAGTACAGAATGTGTCAGAGAGAAACCAAAGACCGATACATACTTGTGGTCGATGACGAGCTTATGAACATCAAAATGGTGGGACGCATATTCAAGGATATGAACACTGTTCACATAGTAAGCGCAATGAATTGCGACGAAGCTATGTCGGAGCTTGCGAACAATGACATCGACCTAATCCTGCTCGATGTGAAAATGCCGGACATCGACGGGTTTGAACTTTATAAGATCATACGGGAGAAATACAATACTCCGGTGGTAATCATGACTGCCGACAGAAGCAGCGACACGCTCCGGAAAATAAGCGAACTCGAGATAGACGACTACCTTACAAAGCCGCTGAACAAACTGGTCACACAGGAAATGGTTTACGGTATAGTCAATTACAAACGCGAAGATATTTAATCATGTAAGGAGTGATCCAGTATGATATGGATACTGAACAATTGTTTGCTGCTGATAACGGGGACTATTGCGTGCGTAATGGGGGTCAGCTTCTACATCAGGAACAAGGAATCAACCGGGAATATCCGGTATTATATGCCTTTCTACGGTATATTTTCTGCATTATGGTGTTTCAGTTACGCCGTTCTCGGAATGACACCGGATTTGACTCTCTGTCCGTATATACGCATACCCGGACTTATTGCAATAAACGCATTCCTGATAAACGAGGTGTTTGTTGTGACAGAAATGGCTTGTATCAAAAAGAGCGCTGCCATTTTTATTCGTATATCTTCCTTTGTGGTATCCGTTATCGACCTACTGATCTATTCGAAAACAAATGTGGATATATTCGTGCATGAAAACGGATATACCAAATGGTATGCAAACCCGGAAATGCAAATAAACCGTAATGTACACAACGTATATGAAATACTGATGTTTCTGCTTCTTTTTATAATGGCTCTTATATGGATGAAAAGAACCTGACACAGTGATTCCGAACTTCGGGCTTTCGGGTGTTGCGACTTCCGGACTTGGCAGCGCAGCTTGTACGATAGTAATATGGTATGGCGCAACCATTCTCAATTCCTTTGATGTCAGCGTCGGAAATATCACAGCCCGTCTGTTTGATTTCATAGAAGCCGGCATCATCGTATTTGATACCGACCGTCACATCGCGATCATAAACGCTTACGCCGAAAATCATCTTGCGAGCGGCAGAAAAGAAGAACTGTGTGACCTGTTCAGTATCGATGAAACGGACATACATACTATGTTCGAAAAAGGAACAGATCATATTTACTCTACTCGGCTGTGGGATAAAAACAAGAAAAAAACGTATTCCGTGAAACTCAATTCCGTCAAGGACATCTATGGGGAGCCATACTGTTTTTTAATGGTGTTTACGGACGTTACGGAGGAAATAGAGCTTGCTGATAAATACGCTGCCGCCAGTCAGGCAAAGAGCAGGTTCCTTGCGAATATGTCGCACGAGATTCGCACGCCTATCAACGGTATCATGGGAATGAACGCGATACTTCTCGATGAACTTAATGATGGGAATACAAAAGAAGCAAGACAGTATGCAGTGAACATAAACAGCGCCAGTCAAACACTGCTTTCGATAATCAATGACATTCTTGACATATCTAAGATAGAATCCGGGAAAATGGAGCTTATCCCTGTTGAGTACGAGATATTCTCGGTGCTTAACGACTGCTATAATATAACTTTTTCAAGGGCGGCGGAAAAAGGATTGAAATTTTTTATGGATATTGACCCGAATATCCCATCCGTGCTTTTCGGTGACGAGGTGCATTTCCGGCAGATAATCAACAATTTCCTTTCCAATGCGGTAAAATATACTCCGAGTGGTCATGTAACGCTCCGGCTTCGGGAACTGTCAAGAATCGGAGGTATGGTCAGATTGTCGGTCGAGGTAGCGGACACCGGGATTGGGATAAAGAAAGAGGATATCGGAAAACTGTTCGGTAATTTCACCAGACTCGACGAACAGAAAAATCATTACATTGAGGGAACAGGGCTCGGCCTTGCCCTTACCGAGAAGCTCATTAAGCTTATGGGCGGTGAGATAACCGTGAAGAGCGAATACGGAAAAGGCTCGGTATTCAGAGCGGTGATAACACAGGAAATCGTGAACAGTGCGCCTGTCGGCGATTTTTCCGAACGTTACAATGAGTTTTCCGATCAGCATAAAGAGAAGTCTGATGCGACGGTTCTTCACGGTGTGTCGATACTTGTCGTTGATGATGTAGAGATGAATATACAGGTCGTAAATGGTATGCTGAAACGTACTCACGTAGATGTCGATACTGCGTACAGCGGCAGAGAATGTCTTGAAAAGATTGCAAAGAAGCATTATGACATAATATTTCTCGACCACATGATGCCGGAAATGGACGGTATAGAAACATTCGGGCAAATGAAGATATTTGAACACAAAAACAAAAATACTCCCGTTATTATTCTTACCGCCAATGCTGTTGTAGGGGCAAGGGAGATGTATCTCGAAAATGGATTTGCTGATTATTTGTCAAAGCCGATACTTCGTGATGAGCTAATAGAAACGATAATCAAATATCTTCCAAAGGAGCCTGTATCCGGAAATGTAGCCAATATCAAAACGGAAGAAAGGGAAAACACGGATATATCAGATGAAAATGCAGATCTTACGGAACGCTTCCCAATGCTCGATACAAAAGTTGGAATGAACTACTGCATGGACGATGCGGAGTTTTATATCGAAATGATAGAAACGTATCTGCACAGCGATAAGCGTCATGAAATAGAAAATGCTTATGAAACGGATAATTGGAATGACTATGAGACTTATGTCCATGCCCTCAAAAGTACATCGCTCAACATCGGTGCGGTGGCTCTTTCCGAACATGCGAAGGGACTCGAATATGCTGCGAAGAACACGGATTATTCCTTTATCAGAGAAAACCACGGACATGTTTTTGATGAATACAGCGAACTGCTGAATGATTTACAAACGGCATTGAGCAGGCGGGGGATTTGAATAATCCCCCGATTTTTTGCACCATTTTTATATCCCGGGAGCTTTAATCTCTGGTGCTTTGATATCCTTTGGCTTTGCGCTAATATTTACCTTATGCATCTTGACATGAATGGACAGACAGTATATGTCAAACGTAAACGCTCCATAGTGAGTATTCAAAATAATTTTAAGGTTTGAGGTTATTCGCTTTTGCCGTCTCGGCAATACTATATAGCATTGCACTGGACTCTGTGTAATCCAGACGGCTGTAGCGAACGATTTAAATCCACAAAAATATCTGGAATATGTGTTTGACTGCATAAAAGAAGAACAGGATATAATCAGATATCTTCCATGGTCAGATGAACTTCCGGAAAAAGTAAAAAGACCAAGTACGGATTAGATTATTCTCAAGTCAATCGGCGCACATGAATTGACGCTTACACCATAAATCATTATCAATGTAGTATCAGTTTTAAGGTTGAAAAGCCCTTTACTGAATTATCTCAGTAAGGGCCTTCTATATATCTGCTTAAATTATGGAGAATCGGGTTTACCCGACCTATTGTTACCAATTCTATTTGCAAGAGAAAATAACAATTTATAAATTATATATCCTATTTCAGCACCACATATATTAGCAATTATATCATTTAATTCCATAAATCTACCAGAAAATCCCTGAATCACTTCAATAATACTAGAAAAAACTAACGCTAATATTATAATTGTTTTACTTTTTATTTCTTTATCTGTAGCAATAGGCAACAAAAATCCCAAAGGAAAAAACATTATAAGATTCAAAATAATCATTGTGATTTCCGCATTTCCTCCCCATTCCAAAGACCACATATCTTGAACTTGTGATATAAATCTTTCCATGCTTATCTGTCTTATTTCAAACAGTCCAGTTATATGCAACACCAACATTAAATACATCCAAAACACGGCATTTATAATATATTTCAATTTTCTTCTTTTTTTCTTTAATATTAGTTTGTCCACAAAAGCAAATAACAAAACAGTAATAATACTAATAAAAAATGATTTATATAAGAACGCTATTAACATTATTATCTTATTTCTCAGCATATTTCCCCCAAAAAAATATCACTCCAGTTAGAAGTGAAGGATTTACTTACGACAACAATCCGGCAATTTCTCAGACCAAGGCAATAAATTTTCCAAAAAATTCAAATCTTTGTCATCCATGTGGTTCGGAATCTCAGATAACAAATATTCAAAATAATTGTATGGTTTGAGGTTATTCGCTTTTGCTGTCTCGGCAATACTATATAGTATTGCACTCGACTCTGCTGCCGCATTGTTATCTATTGGTACTTTCCCATCTTCTAAAAAGACGCGGAGATACTTTTCTTGATTGATTGAGTATGAAAATCCCTGATATGTTTTCCCTTTTGCAGGTACTTTATGTATGTTTTCCTTTACCCACGCAAAATAGGCATCAACCATTGGCCTGATAATAAGACGGCGATGCTGCAGGCGTTCTTCTGCTGATTGATCAGTAAGTTTCTTTTCCTCACGATAAATCGCTTGGATTTGTTTTAAGGCAATATCTTCATCTGTATCAGAACACAAAACGATACCAAGAGTTGGATTATCATCTTCTGATTTCTTCAATTCATCATACATACGGATGTACATATCCATCTGTCCTACGTCCTGATGTGTGATTTTCTTAGTTTTCAAATCAATCAACACAAAACACTTCAGGATATAGTTATAGAATACCAAGTCAATATAGTAATCCTCTTTTTCTGTATGGATATGCTGCTGTCTCGCAACAAAAGCATATCCTTTGCCAAGTTCCATAAGAAATTTTTGAAGATTATCAATGATGCACTGCTCTAAATCCGACTCCAAGTATGACGTATCTTCCTGCATACCAAGGAACCAGTTTCTCATTACCAACACAGCATTCACTGATTAAAAAACTCTCTTTTGAGCAGAATCAATAATACTTTTTACATCAGAGACTATGTCAGCTG